>JAZRCV010000223.1:0-2008 GCA_045659925.1 Faecousia sp. | reverse complement strand
CTCTGGTGGAGAAGGTCATGGGTGTCGGCGGCTTCGACAGCTATGAGATCATCGCCACCTATCCCGGCTCCTACTTTGAAAATATGCTGGCAAAGCATCCCTTCCTGGATAAGACCTCCCGTCTGCTGCTGGCTGACTATGTCACCATGGATTCCGGTACCGGCTGCGTCCACACCGCTCCCGGCTTCGGCGCAGAAGACTATCAGACCTGCACCCGCTATGGCATCAAGATGGTAGTTCCCGTAGACGATCAGGGCCGCCATACCGACTATGCCGGCAAGTACGCAGGCCTCACCACCGATGAGTCCAACCCCATCATCCTCAAGGATATGAAGGAAGACGGCAAGCTGTTCGCACAGGAAGAAGTCATCCACTCCTATCCCCATTGCTGGCGCTGCAAGCATCCCATCATCTTCCGTGCCACTCCCCAGTGGTTCTGCTCCGTGGATTCCTTCAAGGATGAAGCCGTTGCCGCCTGTGACGATGTGCGCTGGCTGCCCGTCTGGGGCAAGGATCGCCTGATCTCCATGATCCGCGAGCGTTCCGACTGGTGCATCTCCCGTCAGCGCCGTTGGGGTCTGCCGATCCCCGTGGTTTACTGCAAGGAATGCAACAAGCCCATCTGCAATGACGAAACCATTGCCCATATCTCCGGCCTCTTTGAGGCACAGGGCAGTAACGCATGGTTCGAACTGGACTCCGATCAGCTGGTACCCGAAGGCTTCGTCTGCCCCCACTGCGGCGGCAAGCACTTCGAGAAGGAAACCGATACTCTCGACGGCTGGTTCGACTCCGGCACCACCCACTTCGCTGCCATGCAGCGGGATCAGGGCTTCTGGCCCTCCAATATGTATATCGAGGGCGCCGACCAGTATCGTGGCTGGTTCCAGAGCTCTCTGCTCACCTCCGTTGGCGCACTGGGCAAGGGCGCTCCCTTCAAGGAATGCCTGACCCACGGCTGGACGGTAGACGGTGACGGCCGCGCCATGCACAAGAGCCTTGGCAACGGCATGGACCCCGCCGAGATCATCAATAAGTACGGCGCTGATATGCTCCGCCTGTGGGCAGGCTCCGCCGACTATCATGCGGATGTGCGCTGCTCCGACAACATCTTCAAGCAGCTCAGCCAGAACTATCTGAAGTTCCGCAATACCTGCAAGTTCATTCTGGACAATCTGGTGGGCTTCGATCCCGAGCATCTGGTAGCCCCCGAGGATATGCCCGAGCTGGATCTGTGGGCCATGACCAAGCTCAATGAGCTGATCGTGCGCTGCGAAAAGGCTTATGACGAATATGAATTCTTCGCTGTTTCCCACGCCATCAACGATTTCTGCGTCATCGTGCTGTCCTCCTTCTATCTGGACATCATCAAGGACCGCCTGTACTGCGATGGTGCTGACAGCCTCAGCCGCCGCAGTGCCCAGAGCGTGCTGTATATGATCCTCAGCGCCATTTCCAAGCTCTTTGCCCCGATCCTTGCCTTCACCTGCAATGAGATCTGGCTGGCAATGCCCCATCGTGCAGAAGACGATGAGCGTAACATCCTCCTCAACCAGATGGATAAGCCCTTCGAAGCTTATGCACTGAACGCCGACCGCATGGAAGCATGGCGCAGCGCCATCGCTCTGCGTCAGGATGTCAACGGCATTCTGGAGCTGGCAAGAGCCGACAAGCGCATCGGTAAGGCACTGGAAGCTCAGGTCACCCTGTGCGCCAAGGACGCCGAAGCCGAAGCTGCCCTCAAGGCTGTGGAAGGCATGAACCTGAAGGATCTGTTCATCGTCTCCGAAGTTGCCATGGGCGAAGCACCCGCCGATGCCGTCATCGGTCAGGGCAGCAATTATGCCGGCCTGAGCATCGCCGTCAGCGAAGCTCCCGGCGGCAAGTGCCCCCGCTGCTGGATGCACACCCAGACCCCCGGCGAAGACGGCCTGTGCCCCCGCTGCGCCGAAGTAGTCGCCGCCCTTCCCGAAGAAGAACTCGAAATCTAATATCTAACCAAGAGGCC
>JAZRCV010000222.1:0-2989 GCA_045659925.1 Faecousia sp. | reverse complement strand
GGAAAGTTCCGGCTGGGGCTGTGCCTTGGCGTATTCTACGGTGTCGTTGATGATCTTCTCGGCTTCCTTGTCCAGTGCGTCGATTTCTTCGTCTGTGAAGGTGCCGGCTTCTACCAACTGCTGGCGGAAGCGGATGATGGGATTGCGATCCTTCCAGTACTGGATCTCTTCCTTGGTGCGGTACTGGTTGCCGTCGGATTTGCTGTGGCCTGAGGTGCGGTAGGTGTGCTCCACGATGAGCGCAGGGCCGTTCTCCAGGGCATACTGACGGGCTTCGGACACGGTGGCATACACGGCCAGAACATCGTTGCCGTCACACTCAAAAGCCTTCATGCCGTAGCCGATGGCGCGCTTGGTCAGGTCGGTATCACCTACTACCTTGTGCAGGGGGGTGGACATGCCGTAGGTGTTGTTGGTCAGCACGAACAGCACCGGCAGCTTCCAGGCGGATGCCAGGTTCATGGATTCGTGCATAGAGCCTTCGTTGGATGCACCGTCACCAAAGAAGCAGGCAACCACACGGTTGGGGATGTGCTTCATCTTGATGGTCAGTGCGGCGCCGCAGGCGATGGGGCCGTTGCCGCCAACGATACCGTTGGCACCCAGAATGCCGTTGTCGAAGTCGCAGATGTGCATGGAGCCGCCCTTGCCATGGTTGGTGCCGGTGGCACGGGCCAGAATCTCTGCCATCATGGCGTTCAGGTCGACGCCCTTGCCGATGGTTTGGCCGTGGCCGCGATGGGTAGCCAGCATGTAGTCTTCTTTTGTCAGGGCAGCACCGGTGCCGACGCCGGTTGCTTCTTCACCGATGCCCAGGTGCATGGTGCCGTGAACCAGACCCTGTCCGAAGAGCCAGAAAGCGGTTTCCTCAAACTTGTTGACGAGCATCATCCGCAGCATCAGCTCACGGCACAGCTCTTTGTCTGCCAGATATTGCTGTGTATTGATAGCCATAGTTTCTCTCCTGTTTCATGTAGTCATAATTACACTTGCACTAAGATAACACAAAGGTTTTAAAATGTCAATATAGTTTACAAATGTAAAGTAAAGATGAGGAATGAAACGGTTGACTTTACAAACAACCTGTAGTATAGTGTAAATTAACAATTGTAAATGTAGATTATAATTGTAATCTTAGATACAGTAATGGAGATAGCTATGGAACTGTTTTTGGGTATCGATATCGGTACATCCGGCGCCAGAGCCGGTATTTTTGACAAAGAAGGTAATTCTCTGATCTTCTGTGAGGAATTCTTCCCCCTGTACACCCCTCAATCCGGTTGGGCGGAGCAAGAGCCTCAGGATTGGTGGAACGCAGTGGGCAGTGCCACACGCAGAGCCATCGCCGAGGGTGGTTTTGATCCTGCGGATATCAAGGGTATCAGCTTCGATACCACCTGCTGCACGGTCATGATCTCCGGAGATGATATGATTCCTCTGCGCCCGGCGATCATGTGGATGGATATGCGTGCCTCCTCTCAGGCAAAGCGCATCGCTGCCAGCGGTCATCCTATGCTGAAGTACAACGGCTACGGCCCTGTTTCTGCCGAATGGCTGGTTTCCAAGGCCCTGTGGCTGAAGGAAAATGATCCGGAAATGTACCACAATGCCACTCGTATCTATGAGTGCTCTGACTGGCTGTGCTATCAGCTTACCGGCGAGTATACCGCCAGTTTGAACCAGGCCGCCTGCCGCTGGTATTACAACTCCAGAGAAGACGGCTATCCCCGGGATTTCTACAATACCATCGGTCTGGAAGACCTGATCGAAAAACTGCCGCCCAAGGTGCTGCCTATGGGCGCACTGGTAGGTCCTCTGACGGAAACTGCCGCAAAGCACCTGGGTCTGGTGCCCGGCATTCCTGTGGGTGAGGGCGGCGCGGATGCCTTCGTCGGCGTGATCGGCCTGAATGCCGTGCGTCCCGGAAAGATGGCACTGATTACCGGTTCCTCTCATCTGCATGTGGTGCAGGCTGCGGAAGAGGTTCATGGCAGCGGCATGTGGGGCGGCTACCCCGATGCCATCATTCCCGGTCTTTACATGATGGAAGGTGGCCAGACCTCCACCGGTTCGATCATCAACTGGGTGAAGAACCAGCTTTGCGGTGACTACCGCGTCCAGGCAGAAAAGGAAGGCTGCAGTGTGTATGACATCTTGAACCGGGAAGCAGAAAAACTGCCCATCGGTGCGGAAGGTCTGGTAGCACTGGATTTCTTCCAGGGTAATCGTACACCCCATGTGGATCCGGATGTCCGTGGTCTGTACTACGGTCTGTCCCTGGGCCATACCCCCGCTCACATGTACCGGGCCAGTGTGGAAAGTGTCTGCTTCGGAACAAAGGCCATTATGGATGTATTTGCCGCTAACGGCATTACTTTTAACGAGATTGTCATTTCCGGCGGTGTGGTCAAGAGCCCCTTCTGGCTCCAGGCCCATGCGGATGTGGCCAATGTGAAGCTCACTGTGCCCAAGGTTTCTGAAGCACCGTGCCTGGGCTCTGCTATTTTGGGTGCCGTGGCTGCCGGCGCGTTTAACAGTATCGAAGAAGCGGCCGATGCCATGGTGAAACCCGCCCGGGTCATCGAACCGGATCAGAGCCGTCATGAGCAGTATATGTTCTACTTTAATAAGTACAAGGAACTGTACCAGCTGCTGAAGGGATGGATGCATGATGTGACCAATCATGCAACCGGAAAGGAGCAGTAATATGGCTGTACTTTCTGCATCAATCCTCAGCTGCAATCCTGCCTACATCGGTCCTCAGGTGGAGGAGGCAGTGAAAAGCGGCGCCGGCGCGCTTCATGTGGATGTGATGGATGGCTACTACGTCAGTAATATGACCTTTGGTCCGGCCTTGATCCATGCCCTGGCGGAGATCACCGACGCCCCCATCAGCGTCCACCTGGAAGTGGGCAATCCCGATGTGATCGCACCGCTGTTTTATGATACACCCTGTCACTCCATTGTATTCCAGATGGATTCCTGCCAC
>JAZRCV010000221.1:0-1978 GCA_045659925.1 Faecousia sp. | reverse complement strand
GAGGCCCGCAAGGACTCCCTGCTGATTCAGGAAGAGCGGCTGCTTGCCATGATGGAGCAGGCCACGGATGTGGAGAGCCTCATCGCGCTGGAGTCCCGTCTGAGCGAAGTGCGCTATGAGATTGAAGCCTTAGAGCGCCAGCTCATCAACTGGCAGAACAGCGTGGACTATTCCACCATCTCCCTGAGCCTGCAGGAGGTGGAGATCTACACCCCCGTGGTGCCGGTACAGCGCAGCTTCGGCGAAAAGTTCACCACCGCCCTGTCCGATGGCTGGACCGGTTTCGTGAACTTTGGCGAGCGCTTTATCCTTTGGTTCGCCCGCTCCCTGCCCACCCTCATCATTCTTGCACTGATTGCCCTTGGCCTCGTGCTCCTGATCCGGATGCTCAACCGCCGCAAAGCTGAGAAGATCAAAAGAATCAGTCAAATGCGCTATGCAAAGCCCGTAGACCCCCAGCCCAACGAAACCTCCGAAGAACAGAATAAATAACCCAGAGTAAAACCACGCGGTGCCTGAGAGATCTCAGGTACCGCTTCTTTCTTAATTCATGTTTGACGAAAGGCTGTGAATTTGTTACATTATAGATAAGATAATTCACGATTGGAAGTGACAACATGACAAAGCGGCTGCTGGCGCTTCTCCTTGCTTTTCTGCTGCTCACCGGCTGCGCCGGGAAGCCTGCTTGGCATGAGACGGAGTTCTTCGCCATGGACACCGTGATGAAGCTGCGCCTTTATGGCGGGGAGGAACCCACCGAGGTGTTTGGCACTGTGATCCGCAGCATCAGTGGGCTAGAAAATGTCCTGTCCGTCACCAAGGAGCAAAGTGTAGTCGCCCGTCTGAACAAAGGCGAGGCTGTGACACCTTCCGAGGATCTTCGACTCCTTTTAGACAGAAGCATTGATCTGAGCCGCCGCACAGATGGCTGCTTGGATCCCACCATTTATCCCTTGGTGAAGCTCTGGGGCTTTACCACCGGGGAATACCGGGTACCGCAGGAAGCGCAGCTGCAAAAAGCGTTGGAAACCATTGGTTCTCAACATATTCGTTTCGAAAACGATATGATTTCCCTTAAAAACGGCGCTCAGCTCGACTTTGGTGCCGTAGCCAAGGGCTATGCCGCCGAAGTCTGTGCCGACCTGATCCGGGATGCAGGATGCTCCGGCATTCTGACCTTGGGGGGCAACATCCAGACCGTGGGGGAAAAGCCCGATGGAAGCGCGTGGCGCGTCGGCATCACAGACCCGGAGCAGCCGGATACGAGCATCGCCGCCCTTTCCCTGCAGGGTTCTCACGCGGTGGTCACCTCCGGAGGATATCAGCGCTATTTTGAGGAAAACGGTGTGCGCTACAGCCACATCATTGATCCCGCCACCGGATATCCCGCCCAGAAGGGCCTTAGTTCTGTCACCATCGTGGCAGACAGCGGTTTTTTAGCGGACGGCCTTTCCACCGCCCTGTATGTCATGGGCTTGGAAGCTGCCACAGAATTTTGGCGGGATTCCGATGATTTTGAAATGGTGCTCATCACGCAGGAGGGTGAGATCCATGTCAGCGAGGGTCTGGCTGACTGCTTTTCCTGTGAAAAAGAGTATCAGGTGATTAAAAAATGAAAACACGCTGGTGGATTCTACTTTTAGGCATACTGTTTGCCCTGTTTGGCCTTCTGACCCTTTTCTTTTTCATGCCCCAGTCACAGGCTCACTCGGCTGAAATCTGGTCAGAGGGCAAATTGCTCCAAACCGTCAGCTTACATCAGGAGCAGAGCTTCGTGGTGGAGGGCAGCCGGGGCAGCAACACCGTCACGGTAAAGGATGGAAAGATCTCCGTCACAGGGGCAAGCTGCCCGGATCACTACTGCATGCAGCGGGGCGAATGCGACAGCGGCCCCGACATCATTTGCCTGCCAAATCAACTTATCATAAAATTTACCAATCAAAATGAACTCGATGCCACTGCCGGCTGAGTTTTTCAT
>JAZRCV010000220.1:0-11721 GCA_045659925.1 Faecousia sp. | reverse complement strand
CTTGGTGCCTTCGGACTGGGGGCTCATGTTGTCGCGGAGGTAGCCATGGAGGGCTTCACTCCACCAGCTGTAACGGGCGATGCTCTTGGTAGCGGGAACATTCAGTGCGCCGCCGCCCAGATCTTCCGCTGCAATGGCGGGAGAGCCTTCCACCAGCTGGGAGCCCTTCTGCTTCAGAGTCATACGGGCAACCAGGTCGGCGCCGCGTTCTGCGAAGGAATAACTTGTATCTTCATAAATGGGGATTGCGGGTTCGTTGACTTCTTCAGAAGCCTGGGAAGGCACAACGGTGACTTCCGGTGCAGTGACTTCGTTTGCAGCGGTAGCGGTGGCAGGGAGCATGCCCAGCAGCATGACCAGACACAACAGCGCAGCAAGAATCCGTTTGCTATTGTTTTTCATTTTGAACCTCCTAAGTATTATATTTTTGATGACCGGAATACAAATTCCAACCATCATGAATACCACTCATTTTAACTTTTGTACTTTAAAAACTCAACAAAATAAAGTTTCGAAAATCATTTTCTACGATTTGCCAATTTTGGGTAGTTCAATTTGTGGATATTGCCCATTGCCCCGGCAGCAATTCCGTCCTGCAGTATGACCCGGCAAAATTCCCGCCAATCTCCAATTCTGATCGTAGGGACACCCCTCCGGGGTATCCGGCGGGAATTGTTGCGTTTATATGGATATTTTCCGCAAAATTGCAGCCTTTTGCGGGCGGATGTGGGCATCCGCCCCTACGGTGAAATCTGACGATTGATGCATAAGGGTCGCAATGCAAATGTAGGGGCAATCACAAGGTGAATTGCCCCTACATTCATTTTCAGCACATCCGCAATCTGGTCTTATGTGGGAAATGATAAATTATAATGTATAGAGACCGTAATCCGTCTCAGCGCATGCGGGCAAGCTGGCGGGAGCGCATCTGGGATTCCTGAGACAATTGCCGGGCAAGCTGGGCGCAGACCGGAGGCAGGGCCTCCAATGTGCGGCGCAGGGCAGCCTCCCGCTCCCGCTGGGTGGTCAGGGCTGCCTCCCGGGGGCCGTTATATGTCCCCTCGATGCCGCAGCGGCTTCGCAGCGCAGCCGCACCCCGGCGGCATTGGGCTGCCATCTGGCGAAATACCGCTGAGCGCTGGCGCATGGCCAGAGCATCGTATCCCGCCGCAAGCTCCAAAAGCCGGGATCCCGCCGAAGGTGGAGGTGGCGGTGGGGGTGGCGGCGTCCATCCTCCCGGTGTTGGGGGATTGGGTCTGCCGCCCGGCTCCGGACGCGGTGGGGGCGGCATGGGCGGTCGATTGTCATTGGGATTCCGGGGCGGCGTGGGAGGCAGGCCTCCCCGCCCTGATGCCGGCGGTGCAGGCCACGGCCCCGGCGCAAACACATCCCGTCCCGGCATGACCCGGGACCACACCGAGCGCACTGCCCGGCGGTCATATGGATTCATAGCATTCCCTCCTTTTCCTGCCATCCTATGCAGCAATATCAAAGAAGGTGCGGGTTCGGCACAGCCATACTTCGTTCAAAAAGAGCCCTTTGCCCGGTGGTCAAAGGACTCTTTTTCGTGCATAAGAACTATGTAACGGTGCGTAAAGCATTTGTTGGATAAATCGGAATTGGTCAATCTAACTCTTTGCCACAATGTTGACAATGCTTTCCCATGTTTCTTCCAAGGTGTTTCCCACAACAAGGACATTTATTATACAAGCAATGTGGTATAAAGCAAGAAAAAGCAACAATACCTCCAGCAATCAACAGGGGTTCATAAATATAACCACATAACGCTATGACGATACCTGTAATAGCAAGTATATCTCTTAATTTCTGGGCTTGCTTAGCTTTCATACAATCACACACCTTTGTCAAAGTCAAGGCATATATCATCGCTCGAAGAGCGATATCATATCGAAGATATATCACCCGTTCCGACAGGAACGGATATCATTGTAAAATACCTCTTTTGTCTACGGGACAAAAGAGGTATTTTACATGGAGCGGGATACGGGAGTCGAACCCGCCTCTTAGCCTTGGGAAGGCCGCATAATACCGATATACCAATCCCGCATATGAACTTGCAGGGTTAATTATAGCAGATTTTTCCGAAAAAGCAACCGAAAGCTGTCGGCTTTTTTAGCCCGGGGTTTAGCCAGTTCTTCCCCGGGGAATACTCCCAAAAACAGGCTTGGAGGTTATTATGCGCTTTTGGAAATGGACGGTGCTCTTCCTCATCGGCGGGCTGCTCTATGTGGGGCTGGAGCTTTGCTGGCGGGGACGATCCCATTACAGCATGTTCCTTTTGGGTGGGCTGTGCTTTTTGTGCCTCGCCGTCATTGGGGCCAGCCGCTTTTCTTTTCTCACCCAGATGTTTCTTGGGGTGGTGGTCATCGTTTGTCTGGAGCTGATGGCGGGCATTGTGCTCAACCGGATGCTGGGGCTGGGAGTCTGGGACTACAGCGGCCTGCCCTACCATTTCATGGGGCAGATTTGCCTGAATTATGCCCTTTTGTGGGTGCCGGTGAGCGCAGGGGGCCTGCTTGCCGCACTGGGTCTTCGCAAACTCCTGGGCGATATCCCCGCCCCCATCCGCTGGGTTTAACTGCGATGCATCATTCATCAGGTCTTATCGTAGGGACACCCGTCCCCGGGTGTCCGAGAACCGGTTGCGGATTCTCCGGAACTCCGGCATAAACGCAAGCCTTTCTGCTTCAATAAAACGCAACAGCTCCTGCGGGAACGGCACGCAGGCCGTTCCCTACAAAGGTATTCATAAAAAACACAGGCCGTCTCACTTGAGTGAGACGGCCTTGCGGTTGTATTCTATTACTTATTGCCACCGTTCATTTCTCTGAGGGCATCGCGGCGGCTCAGGTTGACGCGGCCCTTTTCGTCGATCTCGGTGACCTTAACCCAGGTCATATCGCCGATGTTCAGCACGTCTTCCACCTTTTCTACACGGCGGTTTTCCAGCTTGGAAATGTGAACCAGACCGTCCTTGCCGGGGGCCAGCTCAACGAAAGCGCCGATGGGCAGGATGCGGACGACCTTGCCGTAGTACAGCTTGCCAACTTCGGGAACAAAGCAGATGTCGTCGATCATCTTCTTGGCAGCCTGCACAGCTTCGGTATCCACAGCAGAGATGAAGACGGAGCCGTCATCCTCGATGTCGATCTTGGCACCGGTCTCGGCGCAGATCTTGTGGATGGTCTTGCCGCCGGAGCCGATGACTTCGCGGATCTTTTCGGGATCGATCTTCATGGACAGCATCTTGGGAGCAAACTCGGAAACCTCGGGACGGGGTTCGGGGATGCAGGGCAGCATGATCTCGTGGAGGATCTCCAGACGAGCAACGCGGCAGCGCTCCAGAGCGTCAGCAATGATTTCCATGGTCAGACCGTCATTCTTCAGGTCCATCTGGATGGCGGTGACACCTTCGGTGGTACCGGCAACCTTGAAGTCCATTTCGCCGTGGAAGTCTTCCACGCCCTGAATGTCGGTGAAGGTGCGCCAGGTGCCGGATTCCTTATCGGAGATCAGACCGCAGGAGATGCCTGCAACAGCGCGGCGGATGGGAACGCCTGCGTCCATCAGGGCCAGAGTGGAGCCGCAGATGGAGCCCTGAGAGGTGGAACCATTGGAGGAAACCACTTCAGAGACCACACGGATGGCGTAGGGGAACTCTTCCACAGGGGGAATCACGGGCAGCAGGGCCTTTTCTGCCAGACTGCCGTGGCCGATCTCGCGGCGGGAAGTGGAGCGGGCAGCTCTGGCTTCGCCGGTGGAGAAGGCGGGGAAGTTATAATGATGCATATAGCGCTTTTCGGTCTCGTCATACACGGTGTCCAGCTTCTGGGCAGCGGACAGGGTGTTCAGGGTGCAGATGGAAAGCACCTGGGTCTGACCACGGGTGAACAGGCCGGAGCCATGGACGCGGGGCAGAACGCCAACTTCGGCAGCCAGAGGACGGATATCATCCATGCCGCGGCCGTCAACGCGCTTGCCTTCCAGCAGCCACTTCTTAACGACCTTCTTCTGCATCTTGTACAGGCAAACTTCGATGTGCTCATCAAAGTCGGGATACTTTTCGGCGAACTTTTCTGCAAAGTCCACATGGGCGCGGGTCAGGCGCTCTTCACGGACGTTCTTGTCGTCGGTGTCGAGGGCGTACTCGATCTGATCCATGCCGTATTCCACCAGCTCGTCCAGCAGGTCATGGTTGACAGCTGCCTTCTCGAAGGTGAACTTGGGCTTGCCGATGGCGGCAACGATTTCGTTGATGAATTCAACCACCTTGATGTTGGTCTCATGGGCCAGGCGGATGCATTCCAGCAGGATGTCTTCGGGGATCTCGTTGGCTTCGGTCTCGATCATGACCACCTTTTCATGGGTGGAGGCGATGGTGACGAAGCACTGGCAGGCATTACGCTCGTCCTGAGAGGGGTTGATGATATACTTGCCGTCGAGATAGCAGACATTGGTGGTGGAGGTGGGGCCATTCCAGGGGATGTCGGAATAGGCAATGACCAGAGAGGAGCCGATGGAGGCGACGATTTCTACAGGGTTGTCGAAATCGTTGCAGAGGATGGTATTGGTCAGCACCACATCGTTGCGCAGCTCATCGTCGAACAAAGGACGCATGGGGCGGTCGATGATACGGGAGATGAGGATACCACGCTCAGAGGGACGGCCCTCGCGGCGGTTGAAGCTGCCGGGGATGCGGCCTACGGCATACATGCGCTCTTCCACTTCGATGGTGAGGGGGAAGTAGTCGATGCCAGCCTTGGGCAGGGCGGATGCGGCCACAGTGACCAGCACCACGGTATCGCCGTAGCGGCAGATGGCTTCGGCGTTGGCCAGCTCTGCAACCTTACCGGTCTCTACGGTGAAGGTGCGGCCGCCGATTTCGGTTTCAAAAACGCGGTGGTTAGGGAATTGCTTGTGAGTAACCATAATAAACCTCCTGATTTCATGGCATGGGAGTTTTAGCACTTGAAACCAACGCCGAAGCTTCGGCGGCGCTTTCAACTGCTAAAAGGGCTCCCATGCAATTTCGTGAAAATGGGCGACCGGAAAGGGTCGCCCATAAACACACAAAAATTACTTACGGATGCCGAGCTTGGCAATGATAGCTCTGTAACGGTTGATGTCCTTCTTTGCCAGATAGTCCAGCAGGCTGCGGCGCTTACCAACCATCATGAGCAGGCCACGACGGGAGTGGTTGTCGTGCTTGTGCTCGCGCAGGTGCTCGGTGAGCTCCTTGATACGGTAGGTGAGGATAGCGATCTGGACTTCGGGAGAACCGGTGTCGCCTTCGTGGGTTGCGTATTCGGCCATAACCTGAGCCTTTGCTTCTTTGGAAATCATAGTAGTTCCACCTTTCAAAATATTACCCTCGGTCGCAGTAGTGGGACGGCGGAATGCCTCCGCAGTACAGAGGTCTTCCCCCAAAACCGGGAGCCGGGGCTATGCCGTAATATGATAGCACAAAGGTTCCGAATTGTAAAGGAAAAGTTTGCTTTTTTCTTCTTTTTTTGCTTTTGAAATGGATTTCATTTCGGTTCCCCGGTAAGAGTATGCCCGGTTTGCGCCATGGTTATGCTTACCATGGAATTTTCCGGGGCAGATGAAACAAATTGTCGTAAAATGTTGTGGCATTTTTATGAAAATGCAATAAAAATTCACAATAGCCCGGATTTTTTTAAAAAATTCGATAAAACAGGATTGAATTTGCGACGATTTTATCATAAAATAGGAATGCTGTGAAATATTGGCACGGCAGATGCTCCGGATCACGAATATAGGGGACTTTCCTGCAGAAGACTTGCGTTCTTTCTGAAGATTTCCAAGTCGTAATGTAGGGGCGACCATTGGTCGCCCAAAAAAGGTTACGAATTCGCCGGCAGTTCCGATAACGACGAACCATTTTCTGCCGGGCGATCAATGATCGCCCCTACATTCGCAAAAGCGAGTGCATTGCAGCCCGGAGGAATTATGCTCAATGTGGTACTTGTGGAGCCGGAGATCCCGATGAACACCGGCAACATCGCCAGGACCTGCGCTGCCACCGGCAGCGTGCTGCACCTGATCCGCCCCCTTGGCTTCGACATTTCCGACAAGGCGGTGAAGCGGGCAGGGCTGGACTACTGGCATCTGGTAGATGTCCGGGTGTATGACAATTTGGAGGACTTCTTCCAGAAAAATCCCAACCCCTCCCTCTGGTGCCTCACCACCAAGGCACCCCAGGATTACAGCGAGGGGACTTTTTCCGACGGAGACTTTCTGTTCTTCGGCAAGGAGACCAAGGGACTTCCCGAGGACTTTCTGGCAGAGCACCGGGAGCGGTGCCTTCGCATCCCCATGCGGCCCGAGGCCAGAAGCCTGAACCTTGCCAACTCCGTGGCTATCATTGTATATGAGGCGCTGCGTCAGCAGTCATTCCCCCATCTGCAGGGGTATGGCAAAATGGCAGGCGCTGAATAATAAAGAACATTCAAACCGTTATTACGCGGACCAAAGCTCCGCATACGAAATCAGGAGGCAATGTTATGAATTACAACAAGAAATCTGTCCGTGATATCGAACTGGCCGGCAAGCGCGTTCTGTGCCGCTGCGACTTTAACGTACCCCTGAAGGAAGGCAAGATCACCAGCGACAAGCGTATCGTTGCTGCTCTGCCCACCATCGAGTACCTCATCGAGCAGGGCGCCAAGGTCATCCTCTGCTCCCACATGGGCAAGCCCAAGGGCGAATGGAAGCCCGAGCTGTCCCTGGCTGTTGTCGCTGCCCGCCTGAGCGAGCTGCTTGGCAAGGAAGTCAAGATGGCAAAGGACGTTGCCGGCGAAGACGCAAAGGCTCTCGTAGCTGCTATGCGTGACGGCGATGTTGTCCTGCTGGAGAACACCCGCTACATCAAGGGCGAGACCAAGAACCACGCTACCCTCACCCGCGCTCTGGCTGACCTGGCCGACATCTTTGTCAACGACGCTTTCGGCACCGCTCACAGAGCTCACTCCTCCACCGCTGGTGTTGCTGAGTACCTGCCTGCAGTCTGCGGCTTCCTGATTGAAAAGGAAATCGGCATCATGGGCAAGGCCCTGGCTGATCCCGAGCGTCCCTTCGTTGCTATCCTGGGCGGCGCTAAGGTTTCCGACAAGCTGAACGTCATCAACAACCTCCTGGAAAAGGTTGACACCCTCATCATCGGCGGCGGCATGGCCTACACCTTCCTGGCTGCCAAGGGTTACGGCGTTGGCCAGAGCCTGCTGGACAGCGAAAAGATCGAATACTGCAAGGAAATGATGGCCAAGGCCGAAGCCAAGGGCGTCAACCTGCTCCTGCCCGTAGACACCGTCATCGCTGCTTCCTTCCCCAGCCCCATTGACGGCCCCGTGGAAGTCAAGACCGTTGCTGCAAACGAAATCCCCGACGATATGCAGGGTCTGGACATCGGCGAAGAAACCCGCAAGCTCTTTGCAGAAGCTGCAAAGAATGCCAAGACCGTCGTATGGAACGGCCCCATGGGCGTTTTCGAGAACCCCACCCTGGCAAAGGGCACCATCGCTGTGGCAGAAGCTCTGGCAGAATCCGAAGCCATCACCATCGTTGGCGGCGGCGACAGTGCAGCAGCTTGCGAACAGCTGGGCTATGCTGACCGTATCACCCACATCTCCACCGGCGGCGGCGCTTCCCTGGAATTCCTGGAAGGCCTGGAACTGCCCGGCATCGCTTGCCTCGAAGACAAGTAATTCAATAAATCGAGAAAAAACTTAAAATTTGGTATTGACCTAAGGGCGTGATTTGACTATAATAGGCGTATTGCGTCAAAAATACCAACATTTTGTGCTGAAAAGCACCGATCAGGAGATTAGCTAACTATGAACAGAAAGTATCGTAAGACCGTTATCGCCGGCAACTGGAAGATGAACAAGACCCCCACCGAGACCAAGGCATTCATGACCGAGTTCAAGGCCATCCTGCCCAAGGGCCGCTGGTGTGACATCGCCCTGTGCGTTCCCTCCGTGTGCATCACCACTGCCGTCCGCGCTATGCGTGAAACCCGCGTCGGCATCGGCGCTGAAAACTGCAACGCCAACCCCTCCGGCGCTTACACCGGCGAAATCGCTGCCAACATGCTGGCAGACGCTGGCTGCAAGTACGTCATCATCGGCCACAGCGAACGCCGTGCCATGGGCGAGACCGATCAGGACGTCAACGCCAAGGTTAAGGCCGCTATGGAACAGGGCCTGACCCCCATCATGTGCTGCGGCGAAAGCCTGGAGCAGCGTGAGCTGGGCATCACCAACGAGTGGATCGCCCTGCAGATCAAGAGCGGTCTGGCAGGCATCCCCGAAGACAAGATCCGCAAGCTGGTCATCGCCTACGAACCCATCTGGGCCATCGGCACCGGCAGAACCGCTACCCCCGAGCAGGCTGAGGAAGTTTGCGAGCACATCCGCAGCGTCATCCGCAAGCTGTACGGCTCCAAGAATGCCCGCGCCATCTCCATCCTCTACGGCGGCTCCATGAACGAGCGCAACGCCTTCGAACTGCTGGCTCAGCCCGACATCGACGGCGGCCTCATCGGCGGCGCTTCCCTGGTTCCTGAGAAGTTCGTCCAGATCATCGAAGCAGCCAACCAGCCCACCGCTTAATGGCTGACTGACAAATGCTATCAAAATCACCCTCCGATAAAATCGGAGGGTGATTTTTTAGGCGCATACGCATATTCGTCGTAAAAAGTGTAATTATTTACCTAAAGTTCGTCGCATTTTTTGTAATTGTGTGCTATACTATAGTTGCATTATCATAATGGAGGTGCGGATATGTACCGAATTGCAATGGAAAAGCTATTCAAATGGAAGCAAAGCAAACGCCGCAAGCCCTTAATTATCGAAGGAGCACGTCAGGTTGGTAAGACTTGGCTGATGAAAGAATTTGGCAGACAGGCGTATGCGCATACCGTATATATCAATTTTGACGCTAATTCCAGAATGGCTGCGTTATTTGCTTCTGATCTGGATACGGATCGCCTGATTATGGGATTGGAGTTGTCTGCAGGCCATAAAATTGATCCTGAAAATTCTTTGCTGATTTTTGATGAAGTACAGGAAGTACCAAGAGCACTGGCATCTCTAAAATATTTCTATGAGAACGCACCCCAGTATCATATCGTATGCGCCGGCTCTTTGCTCGGGATTGCCTTACATCAAGGCACATCTTTCCCCGTGGGCAAGGTGGATTTTTTAAAGCTGTATCCTCTTTCTTTCAAGGAGTTTCTGATGGCAACCGATAAAGCGCATTTTGCTGAGCTGCTTGATCAGCGGGATTTCCAAATGATGACAAGCTTCAAGCAAACATATATCGATACGTTGAAGCACTATTACTTTGTTGGCGGTATGCCTGAAGCTGTGCAAAGCTTCGCTGAGAATAAAGACTTTAACGAAGTTCGAGACATTCAAAAACGAATCCTTTTGGCCTATGAGCAAGATTTCTCAAAACACGCTCCAAATGAAATTGTTCCGAGACTGCGTATGTTGTGGAACAGCATTCCTTCTCAGTTGGCGAAAGAAAACAAAAAATTCATCTACGGTCTTGTTCGTGAAGGTGCTCGCGCAAAAGACTATGAAACTGCAATTATGTGGCTCAGCGATTGTGGACTTGTTCACAAAGTCAGCCGTGTCAATGCGACAGGTATCCCATTAAGAGCGTATGAAGATTTGAAAGCATTTAAGCTGTTCTTGGTAGATGTTGGACTCCTTGGTTGTATGGCAGGACTTCGACAGCGCACTTTGCTTGATGGCAACGACCTTTTTGTGGAGTTCAAGGGCGCACTGACGGAACAGTATGTTTGCCAGCAGTTAAAAACCATTGAGGATTTGGATGTTTATTATTATACCAATGACAGAGGCTCCTGCGAGATTGACTTTGTCGTTGATACAGGGGAGCAGATCGTTCCTGTGGAAGTAAAGGCAGAGGTAAATCTTAAAGCGAAGAGCCTGAAAACCTACCAGGAAAAATTCTCTCCCGAAATTTCTGTCCGTACCTCCATGTCGGATTACAAAAGGGAAGCATGGCTCGTGAATCTGCCGCTGTATGCGATAGACCAGATCAGAAGCATAGGGGCAGATGGACAGGAAACCATCCATTCGCAATAAGCTTCCCTGTGTGCTATAATAATAGAAAATGTAGGGACAGCCGTCCCCGGCTGTCCGCGAAAACAGGAGGCCAAAATGAACTCTTTTTCCTATGAACATCCGAAAATGAGCAAGTCCAGTTAACCAAAACAGGGTACGTCGAGTTTTGCCACAATTGTGCGGAAGAGTTTAGTTGCCATATCATCCATCGTCAAGCATCGCCAAGAGGATCGATCCTCCATGGATTGCCCATATCCCTTACAGAGCTTGCCGATGTCCTGTCGAAGGAAGGTCGGCAGATCGAGCTGTTTCATGAATTTTATGATTTCAATAACCTGCTCTGGCAGGGTGTTTTGCTGCCGTATAATGAAGATGACTTGAGCGATCATGTGGTGATCGAAACAAGCGGATATGCGCCTATGCTATATTTCTGGGAATGAAAGCCACAGTATTGTCTACAGCCTATCTGCCCTTTATCGGAGGATGAAAGGTGAACGACATACGAATCATAAAAATCGGACCAGCTGTGGTGAAGACAGGGGAGAGTAATATGGATTATTTAAATTTCAAAGAACGACTATCGGGACGTAAATTGAAAAAGTTGCTGTGTTATGTGGTGTTAGGACTGCTAATGGTGGCTGTTTTCTCTGGAAAATCTCGTATAGACATAGAGTCGATGGCAGTATCTCCTAATGAACAATATATCGCATGCTTTGAAACGGGAAGCGGACACAAAATACACTGTTTTCAAGCGGATGGTTCAATGGCTTTTACGTATAATATTCCTGTTGATATCAGTTCCGGAGGACATTGTGCAGTATGGTTTGAAGATGATATTTTATGTGCATTGTTTTACAGAACGAACAAAATAGTATACTTTACATTGGACGGTTCCATTCTGAATATTGCCGATAACACGGCAGAAGCGTCTCCTCTTAAATTTTCGTCTTTTTCTCGAAGAGGCCACCAATATGTTTTTGATGGGAATGAAATTGACGTTGTTTATGAGAAAGGTAGCTTTTGGGGATATTGGCTCTTTGGGGAAGAAAGATATTTGGCAATCACGCTTAAAAGTGGAGAAATGAAGATTGTCTATACCTGGACAGCAAAAGAGGGAATAATATAAGGGGACAGACTAACTATTACAAGGGGACGGCTCCCTGTCTTCTGTATCGGAGGATGAAAAGAAAGACAGGGGAAGGTATTCGGTGAAAAAACTATGAGGATTCCGTCCCCTTTTGACCAAACCCTACAAAAAATCACCCTCCGGTTCCTTCGGCGGGTGGTTTTTTTGTGGGAAAGGACGAATTTTATTTGATGTCCCCATATTGCGATCAGGTGTGCTATAATAGATATAAATGTAGAGATAGCCACTCCGGCTGTCCGCGATTGATAGAATCAAATAACAACGAAAGGAACCATCATGAACATATTGTTCTTTCTGACACCGAAAGCTACCTGTAAATACCTTTACGACGACTATACCATCCGGCAGGCCATTGAGAAGATGGAGGCTACAGGCTATGCCGCCCTGCCCATCCTCACCCGCTCCGGCGCTTACCGGGGCGTCCTCACCGAGGGCGACCTG
>JAZRCV010000219.1:0-8963 GCA_045659925.1 Faecousia sp. | reverse complement strand
GTACCGTACCCAATGAAGATACCTTGCTTGCCAAAGCGTGCGGTTGGTCAGCCAGAGAGCAGATGCTTCAGCGCTGCAAAGACAGCGGCATTGTACTGCATACAGGCAATAAATTTGAGCTTCGGATCAAGGGTAATTCCTTCACAAATTATGACATGGCATATCTGGAAGGTTTTATCAAGGAAATATATGACCTTCTGAATGGCTTTGTCGGAGAAACCTTTGCAGACTCTTTTCGGGCCCAGGAAACTGCGAAGGATAAGTGCGTTCAGATTGTAGTGGAGACCCGTCCGGATCAGATTACCCATGCGTGGTGCCAGCAGATGCTGGAATGGGGTGTGCGGACCGTAGAGTTGGGGGTGCAGTCGCTCAGTGACGATGTTCTTGCCCGCAACCATCGGGGGCATGATACGGCCTGCGTTCGCAAAGCAACAAAAATGATTCGCCAGTACGGCTTTGAATTGGGATATCAGGTGATGCTTGGCTTATACGGGTCTTCCGACGCACTGGATCGGGAGATGCTTTGCAAGGGCTTATGGACACGGGAGTATTATCCGGATTCATTGAAGGTATATCCCTGCTTGTTGCTGCCGGATGAGGAGGCGCAGAAGCCGTTGTATGCGCTGCTTCGTTCCGGCGACTGGTCACCGCTTCAAGATGCGGCATACCACCTTTTTTTACAGGAGGTTTTGCCGCATATTCCGGAAGATGTGCATGTAAATCGTCTGCAGAGAATCTTTACTGCCCAGGAAATTGCCCATGGTGTAAAGGAAATCATTGACCGGGAAAAATATAGCGGTATCTGCCGCTCTATGTGGCAGCGATCGATCCAGAACACGAACAAGCTTTACTTAGCGCATGACGATTATCGGCTGATTTCCTTCTTCCATGATGACGAATTGTGCGTGCAGGCGGTTTTGGAGGATCAAACCATTCTGGGATATGGACGGCTGCGCCTTTGTGACGAGTTTGCCATGATTCGTGACCTTAGAGTGCTTGGAACGCCGCTACGGGTGGGGCAGAAGCCAAACGCGCCGGACGAGCTTCAGCACAAAGGCATTGGACGAAATATGCTGCGCTATATGGAGCATTACGCAGCACAGCAGGGGAAACAGAGGGTTTTGGTGCATGCTTCCGCTGGATGTGTCGGCTATTTTAAAATGAATGGCTACCGCATGGATAACGATTATACCCTTCGGAAGGAATGCAATCAGAAATCGCTTGAGAACTGAGTGGGCTGCAGAAGGCAGCATTTTGCATTGTTTCGGAAGATTCCGGGCGCTGCCCCACATGATTCCTTTAGAGTCATGTGGGGCAGCGCCCTTTTATGGGGGAAATGAGCCAGAAAAGTTTGAATGAAAAATGTGCAGGGTTACACTTTGGTAACTGATTGCAAAAGAAAACTTAAGGAATTATAATAATAAAAACACGAAACGGAGGGAACATCCCTATGCGCCGCAAAGGAATCAGTGTCAACTGCCCCATCGCAACCGTGGTCGAGGTAATCGGAAGCAAGTGCAAGATCATGGTGCTCTACCGTCTTCAGAAGCGTGCCTGGCGTTTCAATGAGCTTCAGCGGGATATTGGTGAGGTTAGCCCCAAGGTGCTGACGGAGAATCTGCGGGCGCTGGAAGCTGACGGCCTGATCACCCGCACGGTGTTCAGCGTGAAGCCCCTTCATGTGGAGTATGCCCTGTCTGAACTGGGGCGGTCTATGGAGCCCCTTCTGCATGAGATGCATACCTGGGGCGCTCACTATCTGCATCAGAAGGGTTTTCAGCTTTGATGCATTTGCCGCAGGATCTGTTTTGCGGTTCCCAAATAGAAAAAGAGCAGCCATGTCCGAGATGGAATCGGACATGGCTGCTTTGTTACATGGTGTAATTATTCGGCAGGCTCCTCGGTGGTGTCTGCGGCTGCATTCGCAGCGTTGGTGCCGAGAACGTCGAAGATATGGACATTCTGATAATAGGGCTGGATGGAATAGCCAGCGAAGATCTCGTCGAGCATGGCGTTGAACTTCTGCTTTCTTGCCTCACTCTCAGCGCAGGCATACCAGTAAGCGTGGTCGCCTTCGTTGACGAAGTACATGATGTGATAGCCATAGTCGGTGCGGATGATCTCGTTGTCGCCGGGCTGACGGCTGGTGTCGAAGCACCATTCGTCAAATTCTGCTACCATCTGGCCGGGATACACATTTTCATACAGGCCGCCGGTTTCAGCGGAGCCGGTATCGAAGGTGGTGTCCGTTGCCACGGTGGCGAAGTTTTCCTCGGTGGGATTCAGCTTCCATCTTTCGTAGGTGTCGTTGGCTGCCTTCTCTGCAGCGGCCCATGCTTCTTCGGAGCTGGAATCGGGTTCCAGATCGCCGTCGGAGTCGATGTCCTGTTCGGGCTGGATCAGGATGTGACGAACGTTGATCACATTGCGGTCGATCTTCTGAATGCCCTGCTGCTCAAAGCTGGAGGCGTTGGCCATATAGAAAGCTTCAACCTCAACATTGGAGAGCTGGATGGACATCTGCATTTCGTTGGCATAAGCCTGTGCGGTGTAGAACAGCTTATAGTATTCTGCGTAGTCTTCTCTGGTGACGCCGGGGCCGAAGACCTGATACAGGTAGTCCTCTGCGCTTTCAAAGCCGCCCTGAACAGCGAAGGTTTCCAGATCTTCTTCGATGGTTTCCAGGCTTGCCTTGGTTGCTTCGTCGGGCTCGATGCCGCGCTTGACAGCTTCATCATACAGTGCGCAGTACTGCAGATATTCGTCCATTGCCAGCTCCAGGAAGTACTGTTCCCAGGTGACATCATCGCCGTAGTTCTGCTCAGCCAGAGACTTGGTGGCGTCCAGGCCAAGGTAGGATACATATTCGCCGTAGGTGTTCATCAGGTAGCCGAACTGTGCCCAGTAGAAGACCTGGAACAGGCCGCCGTTCAGCTCATGATCGCCGACGGTGGCAACGGTGAGGTCGCAGTATTCGTCAGCCAGGGATTCGTCGGTATAAGTATAGGAGGAGATCTTCTTGATCTCAGAGGTGTCGATGCGGTTGTTGGTTGCGCTGGTTTCAACACTTTCGGATTCTTCGGAAGCGGTGGCATCCTCGTCCAGGTCATAGGGGTTCTCGGTCAGAGCGTCGGGATCCAGATAGCCTTCTGCAGGCTCGGAAGCGGCGGGATCACCCTGCTCCAGCAGAGCGTTGGGATCCATGGCGCCCATGGCGGTGGCAAGGCGGTTGGTCAGGGATGCGGTAGCGATCTGCAGGGTGCTCATCACCAGAATGCCAGCGATCAGGATGAGAATGTTGCTCTTTGTCCAGAAGGACTTCTTCTTGGGGGCCTGTACAGGCTCCTGGGTGGGTTCGGAAACGACTTCCTGAGTGGCTTCGGAGAGGACTTCCTGCTCCATCGGCTGCTTGTTTTCTTCCATAAGTTAACCTCTTTCCCGCGGTGTACCGCGTGTATGTTTCTGTTTAACCCACTGCCTCGACGCCCGCGGGGGGTACATCTTTGGCGTTATGCGCGGTGGGCACGCGCAGGTCTACATGTTCGGGGAATTGCTCGAATATAAAGTCCTGCTGCAGCTGGGCAAAGGCGGCAAAATACTGCTCATAGCGCATATCGTTTTCCACCACACTCATCCAGTAGGGGCGGTCGCTGACGGCGCTGACATAGCACAGTACGCAGGCATCGGTTTCTTTCAAAATGGCGCAGTCACCGGCTTTGCGTGCTTCCCCTTCGGGGTAGAGCCACTCGCTGACGCTTTGGGCAAAGATGCCGGGACTGACCTGAGGGTACAGGCCACCCTCCGGGGCATTGAAGTCCTCGGTGTTGGCATCTGCCAGTGCGGCAAAGGCTTCGTCGGTGGGATTGCGCTGGAATTCCTCCAGCACAGCATTGGCCCGCGCTTCGGCACTGCTCCAGTGGTCGGCAGAGCCGGGGTCATCCGGATAGAAGCGGATCATACGCACATCCATCTGCCGTTCATCGGTCTTGGGGAGGTCGAAGCTTTCGGCGTAATCCTGGGCGTGGCTGTCGTAAAAGGCTTCTATTTCTGCGTCGGTGAATTCCCAGCAGGTGTGCAGGTATTCGGAGTAGGCAGAAGCCAGTGCCATGTCTTCCAGGAATTCCCGATAGCCCTCCAAGGTGGCACCCTCGCCGTAGTAAGCGGTGAGATAGGCGGCCACATCGCCGCTGCCGGATTGATTGACATAGCCGCTTTCCTTTGCGGTTTGTTCGGCGGCAGTATCCAGATCTCCGGTGGCAGGCAGGGTAAATCCGGCATTCTCGGCAGCCAGACAAAGCTGGGCGGTCTGCTCCGCCAGAGCCAGGGACTGGCCCACCAGGAACTCTTCCCAGTTTTGCGTCTCATCATAGCTCTGCTGGGACAGGGGCTGCCTGGGGTCGAAGGCCTGATCGCCGTAAGCGTCCAGAATTCCCGCATACTGATAGCAGAAATAATACTGGAACTGGTCGGCGGTCATGGTATAATCCGCTGCTGTGCAGGTAAGCACCGGTTTTGCATCGGTACTGCATCCGCCAAAGAGCAGGCAGATTGCCAGCAGCAGGCATAAAATGGTTCGTTTCATAGCAATCCTCACGGCTTTTTCATCATGAGCCACAGGCTCCATACCACCAGACCCACACCCGCCACGGCAAAGATCGCAGCGGCAATGCCGCAGATGATCAGTTCTTTGCCGGTAACAGACCCGGAAATGATGCCGGAAGCAAGCTGCCAGCCCAGATAGGCGATGTAAGCGCCGATGATGATGCGCAGTGTGTAGGAGAACTGAGGAGTTGTCTTTTGTTTGGGCTCCTGTTCGGGAAGCTGTTCTTCCGGCTCTTGATTCATGAGCTCTTGGTTCTGCTCATCCATAGCGGTACCTCCTTATGGTTCCTGTCCGATGCGAAACTGCTCAATCATTTCGCCGGTCAGGGAGATCTCAGAGTGGTTGGTGGGCAGTGCATCCCGGGAAAACCACCGGGCCTCTGCCAGCTCGCTCTCCTGCAGCCGGATCTCATCGCTGCCATCGAGTTGGACGAAAAAGCCCATCAGCAGGGAGTCTGTAAACACCCAGGGCTGAGAGCGGTAAAAGCGGAGATTCTTTACCCGAAGGCCGGTTTCTTCCATGACTTCCCGGCGGACGGTATCCTCAATGCCTTCGCCGATTTCGCTGAAGCCTGCCACAAGGGCATAGGCCTTGAAGGGGCGGTTGGCATAACGCGTCAGCAGCAGCCGGTCACCATCCGTGACGGCCACGATAACCGCGGGGGAGATTTTGGGGTAGATCACCCTGCCGCAATGGCTGCAGCATCGGGCGCGCTCTTCTGTGCTGTCCTGCATCAGGTGCCCGCAGCTTCCGCAGAAGCGGCTGTCCCGATACCAGCGGGAAAGGCTTCCACCCACGCCGATGGCCCAGGCCAAGTGCCGGGGTAGGGCAGTGCGAAGGGAGGCGGCAGACACAAAAACAAAATCTGCCGGAAGGGTATCGGGGCAGGACAGGCTCAAAAATACAGCCTGCTCATCCAGAGAAAAGGCATAATGCACTTGCGCCTCCGGGGGCATGGATAGTGCGCCCCATTGGGGAAGGGTCAGTGCATCCGGTGCACCGGCACACAGCACCCGATCCTGATCGAAGATCAGAACCAGATCGCCATGCCGGGGTGCACGGGGCAGGTAGGCATTGGAAAAACGGTGGGGCATGATTTCCTGAATCATGATTGCACCTCCTATGCCCATTCTATCCTAAAAATAGATTATAGCACGAAAATTCCGGTTTGTCATCCATAAAGTGCACAGAGGTGCAAAATTCCTGCCGAAAATTTGAAAAGATGATACATGTTCTTGATAAAAAGGTTGAAAAAACTTTTTATGGAAATTTATGAAAAATTGGTATTAGCGAAACAGGCATAGTCTTTGTCAAAATATATGATACCATACGATGATGAAATGACGCTGAATCATCCGGCGGGTTTTGTCTTTTTGCCCGCAAAACGATAATTTTACGAAAAAACTGCCGCCACCTGAAAAAACCAGTGGAAAACAAGGCAAAAATGCGTTACAATAAGAATGGATACGAATGAGCGGAGGCAGAACGATGGATTTTAGCACTTTTTTGGGCAATGATGCCCTGCGCGATGCCCTGCTTCGGGCACGGCGCATGGGAAAGCTGTCCCACAGCTATCTGATCTGCGGCCCCGAGGGTGCGGGCAAGCGTACCCTTGCCAATCTCGTGTCCGCTGCCATGCAGTGCACCGGGGAGCAGGATGGCCCCTGCGGCAGGTGCAGTGCCTGCCGGAAGGTGCTTGCCGGGAATCACCCGGATGTGATTACCTGCGTGGATGAAAAGCACAAGCAGTTCGGCGTGGAAAGCGCCAGAACCGTTTGCGCCGATGCCTTTGTCCGGCCCAATGAGGGGCGGCGAAAAATCTATATTTTCCCCCAGGAATTGAATCTTTCCGCCCAGAATACCCTGCTCAAGGTGATCGAGGAGCCTCCGGCCTATGCGGCATTTTTGTTCCTCACCACCAACGCTGAGCGGCTTCTCCCCACAGTGCGAAGCCGCTGCCAGGAGCTGCGGCTGTCCCCCCTGCCGGAGGCAGTTTTGTTGAATGCCCTGCGGCAGCGCTGTCCCGGAAGAGGCGAGCAGGATTATCGCAGCGCCATGGCCGATAGCGGCGGCTGGCTGGGGCAGGCCCTGGAGGCGTTGGAGCAGACTGGCCTGTCAGAGCGTACCGCCAAATTTGCCCGGAGCTATGCCCAGCGGGATCGGCTCGGCCTGCTGGAACTGCTGATTGCCATGGAAAAGCTTGGCCGCGAGGATTTCTGCGCAGAACTGGAGCAGTGGCGCAGCCTTCTGCACCGGGCCATGCGTTGTGCTGCCGGGCTGCCGGGAAGCGAAGAGGCTGCCGGGATTGCCAAAAGCCACACCATGGCGGAGCTAAGCGCCCTGATGGAGCTGTTGGAGCGCTCTGCGGACAGAGCCAGAGGCAATGTGGGTGTGGGCCATTTGTGCGGCGCCATCCGATGCGCACTGATATAACGAAGAATATTTTTACCTTTGCCGGGGTTCTGACCGGCAAAAGACAGGAGTTACTATGGATGAATTAACAATGGATCTCATGCCGGAAGATCAGCGGCCGGACCCCAATGCACCGCTGACGGTGGTGGATGTGATGTTCCGCACCGGCAGCAAGGTCTATTTCTTTGATCCCGGCGAACTGGAGATCCCCGCCGGGGCACATGTGATCATTGATACTGCCCGGGGTGTGGAATTTGGCACCTGCAATGCGGGCAATCATACGGTAAAGACCTCTGAGGTGGTGATGCCCCTGCGCAAGGTGCTGCGTATTGCCACCCCCGCAGACGAAAGAATGGCAGAGGAAAACTGGGCCAAGGAAAAGTCGGCCTATGACATCTGCATGAAGAAAATTGAAGAGCAGGGGCTGGATATGCAGCTTGTATCGGCAGAGTATGCCTTTGATGGCAGCAAGATCCTGTTCTTCTTTACCGCAGACGGCCGCGTAGACTTCCGCGAACTGGTAAAGAGTCTGGCCTCTGTGTTCCACACCCGCATCGAGCTGCGCCAGATCGGCGTGCGCGATAAGGCCAAGCTCATCGGCGGTCTTGGCGTGTGCGGCAGACCCTTCTGCTGCAGCGTATTTCTGGATGATTTCCAGCCGGTTTCCATTAAAATGGCCAAGGTGCAGAACCTCAGCCTGAACCCCACCAAGATTTCCGGTACCTGCGGCCGCCTGATGTGCTGCCTCAAGTATGAGCAGGAGGCCTATGAGGATCTGCTGCGAAAGAGCCCCAAGAACGAATCCTTTGTGGATACCCCCGATGGCCGCGGTACGGTTGCGGAGGTCAATCTGCTGCGGCAGACCGTCAAGGTGCGCATGGAAGACCATCCCGAAGAGATCAACTGCTATCACAACTGCGATATTTGTGTACTGAGAAACGGCAAGGGCCATAAAAACGATCCCCCCATTCCCAAGGAATTGGCGCCCATTTCCGGCAATCGGGATCGCAGCAAGCCCAGACTTCGTTCCTCCGCACCCACGGCAGAGTCGCTGGAGCCGGTAGTGATCCGCTCCATGTCGGAGGAAGGGGAAGAAAAACCCGCCAACGCCCAGGGTGGACGCCGCAGAAAGCGCGGCGAAGATCGGCCCCAGAAGGAACAGCCGACCCCGGCACCGCAGGAGGCGGCAGAGAAGCCTGCCGACCAGCAGCGCCGCCGCAAGAAGGGCAAGCCCGGTCATCCCGAGCGGCCTGAGGGTGAAAAGGGTGGAAAGCCCCAGGAAAAGCCCGGCAAACCCCAGGGCGAAAAGCCTGCCAGAGGGCAGGAGAAATCCCACAAGCCTCAGGGAGACAAGAGCGGCAAGGGACAGGAAAAGCCCGGCAAACCACAGGGCGGAAAGCCCAACAAGGGTCAGCGGGGCGAAAAGCCTGCCAGAGGCCCCCGTCCTGAGGGAGACAAGCAGCCCAAGGCACCCCGTCCCGAGGGAGATAAGCAGCCCAAAGCACCTCGTCCCGAAGGGGATAGGCAGCCGAGACCCCAGCGTCCGGATCGGGAAAAGCCCGCAAAGCCCCAGCGCCCTGTAGGAGAAGGGGAGGGTCAGCAGCCCAGACCCGAGGGAGAAGGCAAGCCCCACAGCGGCAATCACCACCGCAATCACCATCACCGCCGCCGCCATAAGGGCCCCAATCCCAACGCCAACTCCAATCCCAACCCCCATCAGGAATCATAAAAAATAAATAAACCGGGGCGGCTTTTATCTTGCCGCCGAGATTTTTGTAATTTTATGGTAGAAATAGGATCAAATGGATGCTGTAACACTGCAATTTTCAATCCCATAATAGGAAAACCACCTTACGGCAGCCTCGTCGATGCGCTCTCCGCACACCACAATGGGAACCGCAGGCGGGCAGCCCACGGAGGCTGCGGACAGGATTCTGCCAATGCTGTC
>JAZRCV010000218.1:0-2763 GCA_045659925.1 Faecousia sp. | reverse complement strand
CCGTCTTGCCGATGCCGCCAAAGCCGCTCATCAGGAGGATGCTTTTCTTCTCCTGCAGCATTTTTTTGATTTCGGCCAATTCCGTTTCCCGGCAGATGACGCTGCTGGTGTCCGCATAGCCCGGAGTTTCCGTCAGGCATTGCCCCTTGATGGGCAGCAGATCGGTGCCAAAATACTTGTCCACCAATTCGGACAGGGCTTTTTGTTTCTCAATCCCGACATTCAGGACAAGATTTAGCAGCGCGGGCGTATTCAACACATCCTGCGTCCTGTCAAAGGTCAGCCCTTCCGGAATATCAAATGCCCGATAATTCGTTGTTTCTTCTGTGATCGCCACGAAGTAAAAATGATATCCATTGTATTCCGGCTTATCAGACTTTTTGAGGGAATGCTGAATTTTTCCATGGTCAAAGCTGCTGGACACCTGCACAATGATTCTGTTCTCTTCGTCAATCAGGTCAATCCCGGCAGCGTTTTGCTGTGCCACATTGGCATTCTGCAACTGCCACCCAAAGAGAAGCCTGAGAAATTCAATGTAAAATCCTTCAGCGCGAATATTGAGGGCGTTAATGTTCACCTTGTTTTCGATGCGGGTCTTCAATGTCAAAAAGGCGAGCTTGTTGGAAATATTGCTGAAATATGCATTACTGTGATCCGTCGGCACCATATACACCATCCTCTCTATCTCCCGGGTGGTTTCTTCTTATTCTCATTTTAGCACAGCCTTATGAAAAGTCAATCAATGGGGATAGGGAATGCAAAACCCAGCCATACTATCCGAAAAAGGATGTGGGCAAGATGAGTGAGCTTTGGACTTGGGGGCTGACGCCGCCCCGGTTTTCTCCCCTGCGTGGGGATGCGCAGACGGAGGTGCTGATCATTGGCGGCGGTATGGCGGGGATTTTGTGTGCCTTGCGGCTGCAGGAGCTGGGGGTGCGGTATCTGCTGGTGGAGGGCAGACGCATCGGCAGCGGCATCACCGGGGGCACCACGGCGGTATTGTCCGCCCAGCATGGGGCCATCTATCAGGATCTGATGGAGAAGAAAGGCCCGGAGCGGGCCGGGCTGTATTTGCAGGCCAATCTTCAGGCGGTGGAGCGGTTCCGCAGCCTGTCCCGGGGGATGGACTGCGATTTTGAGGACGCCCCCTCCATCGTCTATTCCATGACCGACCGCAGACGCATGGAGCGGGAGGCCAAGGCGGTGCGGGCGCTGGGCTTCCGGGCGCGGTTTTTGGACGAAGTCCCCCTGCCCCATGGGGTGGCGGGGGCGGTGGAATTCCCCCATATGGCCCAGTTCCACCCCCTGAAATTCCTCTATGCCGTGGCCCGGGATCTCAACATCCGGGAGAAAACCTTCGTCCGCAAGCTGCAGGGCCACACCGCCATCACAAACCACGGCACGATCCGGGCGGACAGAATCATTGTGGCCACCCATTTCCCCTTCATCAATCGCCATGGCCTTTACTTCATGAAGCTCTATCAGCGCCGCAGCTATGTCATTGCGCTGAAAAATGCCCCGAAGCTCACCTCCACATTGGAGGATGACGCTGTCGGGGGCATCTATCTGCGAAGCTGGGGGGACTATCTTCTGGTGGGTGGCGGGGATCACCGCACCGGAAAACGGGGCGGCGGATTTGAAGTGCCGAGGGCTTTCGCCCGAAAATATTTCCCCGAGGCGCAAGAGGTCTGCGCCTGGGGCAATCAGGACTGCATGAGCCTGGATGATGTGCCCTATATCGGCCGCTACAGCCCTGGCTTTCCCCATGTCTTCACCGCCACCGGCTTCAATGCCTGGGGCATGACCTCCTCCATGGTGGCGGGGGAGCTTTTGGCAGATCTGGCCTGCGGCCGGAAAAATGAACTGAAAAAGCTCTATTCCCCCTCCCGCAATATGCTCACCGGGCAGCTTGCGGCCAACATGGGGGAAACAGCACTGGATTATGTCAACCCAACCCCGCGCCGCTGCCCCCACATGGGCTGCGCCCTGCGCTGGAACCCGGCCGAACACAGCTGGGATTGCCCCTGCCACGGCTCCCGCTTCACCGAAGACGGCAAGCTGATCGATAATCCCTCCATGCGGAATTTATAAAGAAAATGGCATTGCGCCCCAAGACGCAATGCCATGCAGTTGTTTGCATACCGGAGATTCCGCGTAGGGACACCCCTCCGGGCTGTCCGGCAGGAAATGTTGGGTTTATGTCGAGACTATCGGCGAAATCGCAACATTTTCCGGGCGGATGATGGCCCAGGCCACCCTCTCTTGCCCCTTTGGGGCAATTCACCTTGTATCCGCCCCTACGATGAGAAACGGAAATTCTGCGGATCATTTCCTGCATCAGCGGCAAAGACCCCAGAAGAAAACCCCGCCTCCACCAGAGCGCCCGTTGACAGAACCCCTAACACATGGTATCATTAAACGAACGATTGATTGTGGAAAGCTGGCAGTTCCGCTGCGGGACAATCACTGTCAACTAAATACGCGGGTATGGCGGAATTGGTAGACGTGCTGGATTTAGGTTCCAGTGAAGCGATTCGTGTGGGTTCGAGTCCCACTATCCGCACCAACAGGAGCGATGATTTTTAAATTGAAAATCATCGCTCCTGTTGCCGTATATTGACTATGTTCTTCCTTATGATATAATATTTTGGTAGATAAATCACATCGGCGAGGAGGGATAAAATGATTAGACTTACAGATTTCGAAAAAAAGACATCTGATCCAGTCAGAGTTACATGTGCTGCAACTCCTTCTGGGGAGATC
>JAZRCV010000217.1:0-14381 GCA_045659925.1 Faecousia sp. | reverse complement strand
AATGCCTGACGGAAACTCCGGGCTATGCGGACACCAGCAGCGTCATCTGCCGGGAAACGGAATTGGCCGAAATCAAAAAAATGCTGCAGGAGAAGAAAAGCATCCTCCTGATGAGCGGCTTTGGCGGCATCGGCAAGACGGGGTTGGCTCGTCTGGTGTTCCACACCGTGCGGGAGAACTACGATCAGGTGGCATGGATTCCCTATCGCGGCTGCCTGAAGGACAGCCTGCTTTCCCATATCCAACTGGAAGAGGACATCCGGGACGCAGAAGCCCGCTGGCATGAGATTCAAAAAATCCTGAACAATGGCGCTTCCAAATTGATCGTCATTGACAATGCCGACCGGGACGAGAAGAGCGGCCAATCCCCGGAGGATGATGCCCTATTGAAGACCATCACCGGCTACCCGAATACCACCGTGCTCCTCACCTCCCGGTTGGAAGCGATTTACGATTATAAATATTATGAAGTCGGCTTCCTTTCTGAGAAAGCCTGCGTAGAGCTGTTCTACAAGCATTATGCGAACGACCCGGAAAGAGCGCAGCAGGATGTGGTCATGGATTTGGCGGAGCTTGCAAAATATCACACCCTGACCATTGAGCTGATTGCAAAGGGCGCACGGCGGGAGACAAACCTCCGGGAGTACTATGCCAAGCTGCAAAAGAGCTTTGCCAATGCAAAACTCAAGGTGCGGACGGGTCATAACGAAAAACACGCCACCATCGTGGAGCATCTGAAAGTCCTCTTTGATATCTCCGGCAGAACAGAGGAAGAAAAAGCAGCATTGTGGGACTTCGCCGTGCTGCCCGCTGGTGCCGCCCTGACACCGGAGGAAACGGAACTCTGGTTCCGGCACGATCCCAATCTTCTGGATCAGCTTCAGCAGGATGGCTGGATGATGTGGATCGATGGCCGCTACGCCATGCACCCGCTGGTGAAGGAGATTCTGCACCTCGATCCCATCCCGAAGAATACCGCAGAAAAATTCCTTGCCTTTATTGAGGATGAGGATAACGGATATTTCTCATATAATGATATACATACCGAGCGGGATCGGAAATTGGCCTTGGCTGAATCCGTAGTGGCAGCAGTCTGCCCCGAAGATACCCTGCAGCTTGCCAATATCCTTCATAATATGGGGCGAGCTTACTGGCAAGCCGGGCAGTACTCCCAGGCAGAAGCGCATTACATTCGAGCCATTGCAATCAAAGAGGCCAAGCTGGGGAAAGACCACCCACATACCGCAAGCACCTACAACAATATCGCGAGAGTCTATCAAGACATGGGTGAGCTGGACAAGGCGCTGGAATTCTTTGAAAAAGCCTTGGCAATCAGTGAGGCCAAGCTGGGGAAAGGCCACCCGGATACCGCCACTACCTACAACAATATCGCCCTTGTCTACAAAGCCATGGGCGACCTGGACAAGGCACTGGAATTCTATAAAAAAGATTTGGCAATCAGTGAAGCCAAGCTGGGGAAAGACCACCCAGATACCGCCACCACCTACAACAATATCGCGGGTATCTATCGCGCCAAGGGCGACCTGGACAAGGCGCTGGAATTCTTTGAGAAAGCCTTGCCAATCGTTAAGGCCCAGCTGGGGAAAGACCACCCGCATACCGCCGCCACCTACAACAATATCGCGGTTGTCTATCGCGCCAAGGGCGAGCTGGACAAGGCGCTGGAATTCTATGAAAAAGCCTTGCCAATCTACGAGGCCAAGCTGGGCAAAGACCACCCGGATACCGCCACCACCTACAACAATATCGCACTTGTCTATGACGCCATGGGCGACCCGGACAAGGCACTGGAATTCTATAAAAAAGATTTGGCAATCAGTGAAGCCAAGCTGGGAGAAGACCACTCGTCTACCGCCACCACCTACCACAATATGGGTGCCCTGTATTATGAGAAGAAGGACTACGCGACGGCAAAAGGCTACCTCCTGCGGGCGCTGCAGATTCGTCTGCGGAAACTTGGCCCCGGACATCCCTATGTTGATAGCACAATGAATTGGCTTTTTGCCTGTGACGCAGAAGAAGGCGGCTCCCCGGAAACCTTCTTCCTTTGGCTGATGGGACTGCTTGATGAAGAAGTGCGAGAAATCCTATTGAGACATCTACAGAAGGATTCCGAATAACCGCCCCGTCCGTCCATCCACAAATGCGCTTGCATCGCAAAGGCCATCGCCCTTGCCTCTCCCTATGGGAGAGGTGCCGCCGGAGGCGGCGGAGAGGGTAACCGGGTTGCCTCTTTGCAGATGCCCGGTTGCGGATCGCCTGTTTCCCTCTCAGTCTGCTTCGCAGACAGCTCCCCCAAAGGGGGGAGCCAAGGCCGCTCTATCGCGCAAAAGGTTACGAATTCGCCGAGAATCTCCATATAAGCGCAACATTTCCCGCCGGGCGTGCAATGCACGCCCCTACATTCACAGAATTAGCCTCTTGAGAGAATGTAGGGGCGACCATTGGTCGCCCGCGTAAATGTTGCGAATTCGCCGGGAATCTCCATACAAACGCAACCGGTTGGGTTTGTCGATATGCGCTGCGCTGCAGCGCTCGATATATTTTTCTGCGAAAAATTCGATATATCGCCTTGCAATTCGATATGCCCCGCTCCCATTGGGAGCGGGGCGCGGTATCATAGAAAAAACAGCCTCCGGAGGAATTCCGGAGGCTGAATGTTTAGCAATAGAAATCTTTGATTTTCTTGGCGCGGGAGGGATGGCGGAGCTTGCGGATGGCCTTGTTTTCGATCTGGCGGATGCGTTCACGGGTAACGCCGAAGATCTGGCCCACTTCTTCCAGGGTGTGGGTGCGGCCATCGTACATGCCGAAGCGCATGCGGAGCACATCTGCTTCGCGCTCGGTGAGGGTGCCCAGGATTTCCCGCAGGGCTTCTGCCAGCAGGGTGTTGGAGGTGGCGTCCACGGGGCTGGGGGTGTTGTCATCCTCCACGAAGGAGCCGATGGTGGTATCTTCTTCGTCGCCAACGGGCATATCCAGGGACAGGGTGTCCGCTGCGGTGCGGTTGGCTTCGATGATCTTTTCCACAGGCAGATTCAGCTCTGCTGCCACTTCTTCCAGGGTGGGTTCGCGGCCCAGCTCCTGCACCAGCTTGCGGTTGCAGCGGGTGGTCTTATTGATGACCTCTACCATATGCACCGGCACGCGGATGGTTCTCGCCTGATCGGCAATGGCGCGGGTGATGGCCTGCCGGATCCACCAGGTGGCATATGTAGAGAATTTGTTTCCCTTTGTATAGTCGAACTTATCCACAGCGCGGATCAGGCCGGTGTTGCCCTCCTGGATCAGATCCAGGATGTGCAGGCCGCGGCCGGAATATTTCTTGGCAATGGATACCACCAGACGAAGGTTGGCCTCCGTCAGCTTGTCCTTGGCAGCCTTGTTACCCTCGGCCACCTGACGGGCCAGCTCCACCTCTTCTTCAGCGGTGAGCAGGCGCACCTGGCCGATCTCCTTGAGGTACATACGCACGGGATCGTCCAGATTGTATTCCACGGCCAGTTCCATGGGATCCACCAGCTCCTCCGTCTCGTCCAGATCGTCGGGAGGGCCATCGTCCAGACCCATCAGAGCCAGATCGGGATCGGATTCCAGGCTGGCGCTGATGATATGGATTCCCATATTCTCAAACATTTCGTAAATCTGCTCGATCTTTTCCACCGGCAGATCGATCTTCTCCAGCTGGGCCATCAGCTCAGCGGAGGAAAGCATACCCTCCTTGCGGCCCTTGGCAATCAGAGCCTGCATGGGTGCGAGAATATCTTCATGATTTTTGGAAGTTTTTTTCGAGGTCGCCATAAAGCACTTCTTTTCCTTGCAATCTATGTAAATTGGGCGCATGATTTCTCATGCTTGTCATTAACGTATCCAACCCATTATATACCCATTTGGGTGCCAAAGCAAGATATTTTTTGAAATTATCGTGGATTTTTGTTTTTCTTTTCAAAATGCGTCATACTTGTTTTGATAAAAAGGTAAAAACCTTTTTATCAAAAACTGCATGAGACGGATTTCGTGATTTTCTAATTCAAAAATCACGAAATCGGCAACGCCTTAAAGCGGTGCCTTTTCATAAAACGAAACCGTTTTATGAAAAACCGTATCGAATACAGCATTCCCATTGAACGAAAAAACATACATCTTATTAATCCATGATGATTTCGCAGCGATGGATGGGGGTACCGAGGGCATAGAACTTTTCCTCATAGCCGGTCATAATGCCCACAGGGCCATCCTTGTGGAGGTCATCGGTGACATTGCGCACCGTGAGGCCGCAGGCCTGGAATTCTTCCAGGGACCAGGCAAAGAGGGGGGCATTGTCGGTCTTGAAATGGATCTCACCCTTGGAGCGCAGCACCCGGCGGTACTTCTCCAGGAAGGTGTGATAGGTCAGGCGGCGCTTGGCATTCTTGCTGCGGGGCCAGGGATCGCAGAAATTGATGTAAAGGAGATCAATTTCGCCGGGGGCAAAGAAGGTCTCCAGCTCTGCCACATCCATGGAGACAAAAAAGACATTCTTCAGACCCATGTCGATGGCCTTCTCCATGGCCATGACCAGGGCTTCCCGCACCCGCTCAATGGCGATGATGAGCACATCCGGCTCAGCGGCGGCGGTCTCTACGGTGAACTTGCCCTTGCCGCAGCCCACCTCTACCCGAAGCTCCCGGGCGTTCGGCATCAGGGAGCGCCAGTTCCCCTGCAGGGTCTCCGGGGCCTGGATCCAAACCTCTTGACAGGCTTCCATTCTGGGGCCCACATTGGGCTTTCTTCTCATTCGCATGCGAACATCTCCTTCACATATAAAAATCGAAACAACTATTGATTATATCAGGAAAATCCGACTTCGTAAAGAAGAAAAATGCGGAAGTCTGGTTTTTTCCTTCCCGAAACGACAAAAGAAGTCAAAAAATCACCCTTGACAGAACCATTGATATATGGTATTCTATTCAGGCAATGAACAATATCGCGGGATAGAGCAGTCCGGTAGCTCGTCGGGCTCATAACCCGGAGGTCGGGGGTTCAAATCCCTCCCCCGCAACCAGAAAAGAACCAGCCTTTGTCTAATAGACAAAGGCTGTTTCTTTTCAACTAAATCCACCCTTGCGGGTGGGTGAAATCATCTTCGATGATGAAATCCCCTGCGGGGATGAAATCCGCCTCGACGGCGGGTGGGTGGATTTAATTTCATCTGCGAAGCAGATTTCATCCGAGCCTTGCTCGGATTTCATCGCGCAAAGCGCGATTTCATTACAAAGCACAGCAAAATATGTGCCCGCCTTGTTCATTTGTCAATGCTATGAGACCGTAAAAAAGTGGCAACTTCATCCCAATGCCCGCAATCGCCATTTTCTGCACCTTCGATCTCACATCAATTGCAACGCTGTAACTATTTTCCTTTCAAAAACGAAAAATGGTTGAATTTTGTCTAAAAAAGAGGTAAAATGCATCGTTGCAAATACGTTGAGAATTGAAAAGGTGCCTTATGAAAATTTTTAGACCAAAACTGTTTGAACTGCGAAAAGACTACTCCAAAAAACAATTCGTCTCCGATATCATTGCCGGTATCATCGTAGCCATTATCGCCCTTCCCCTCTCGATCGCCCTTGCCATTGCCTCCGGTGTTTCGCCCGAGCGCGGCTTATACACCGCCATTGTGGCAGGCTTTGTGATTGCGTTCCTCGGGGGCAGCCGCGTCAACATTTCCGGCCCCACGGCGGCCTTTGCCGCCATTGTGGCGGGGATTGTGGCAGAGCACGGCGTGGACGGCCTTGCCATCGCAACCCTGATGGCGGGTGGAATGCTGGTGTTAATGGGACTTTTGCGCCTCGGCTCGCTGATCCGCTACATTCCTGAGTCCATCACCGTGGGCTTTACCTCGGGCATTGCCGTCACCATTGTGATCGGACAGATCAAGGATTTTCTTGGTCTTACCTTTGCCCCCGGCACCCACGCCGTTGAGGCGATGGAAAAGGTTGAGGCCATTGCAAATTCCATCACAACGATCAATCCCATCGCACTTGTTGTCGGCGTTGTCGCCATTGCGATTTTGATCCTCTGGCCCAAGCTCAACAAGAAGATCCCCGCTTCTCTGATTGCCGTACTGGTTCTTTCCGGCCTTGTTGCCCTCACGAAGCTGAATGTCAACACCATCGGCGATCTTTACACCATTCAGGCCTCCTTCCCGCCCTTTGCGATCCCCGAACTGAGCGGCGAAAAAGTGCTCGCTCTCTTGCCCAGCGCATTTACCATCGCAATTCTTGCGGGAATTGAGTCTCTTCTCTCCTGCGTCGTCTCGGATAAAATGATTGACGACACCCACAACTCCAATACGGAGCTGATCGCACAGGGTGCGGGCAACATCTGCTCTGCACTCTTCGGCGGCATTCCTGCAACCGGTGCCATCGCGCGCACGGCAGCAAATGTAAAGAACGGCGGACGATCCCCCGTATCGGGCATGGTGCACGCACTGGTGCTGCTGCTTGTGCTTCTGGTGCTGATGCCCTACGCCGCATGGATCCCGATGCCGGTCATCGCGGCAGTGCTCTTTGTGGTTGCGTACAATATGAGCGAATGGCGGCATTTCGTCTCGATCTGCAAAAAAGCCCCGATTTATGAAACCCTGGTTCTCGTTCTCACCTTTGTTTTGACCGTGGTCTTTGACCTCGTGGTGGCAATCGCCATTGGCCTCGCCGTCCACTACCTTATTGTACTTATCAAAATGATGGCAAAAAAGAACAAGTAATCCCAGCGGATAGGGAATAACTGTTTTCCACATTTTTACCAAATATGTTCCCGCTTCCTGTTGCATATTGCGCTGCAAACTGATAGAATAGCGTCATTGGGTATTTCTCATGCCCGGTAGAATTCCATAACATAGAAAGAGGAAATGAGAATATGAAAAAACTGCTGTCCAGCCTTCCGGCTAAACTGCTGATCGGCATCATCATCGGTGTTATCGTGGGCCTGATCGTGCCCCCGTCCGTGATGTCCGTCATCGTTCCTGTCAAGAATATTCTGGGACAGGTCATCAACTTCGTCGTACCCCTGATCGTTATCGGCTTTATTGCACCGTCCATCACCAAGCTTGGCAACAATGCCTCCAAGCTCCTGGGTGTTGCTCTGCTGATCGCCTATGTTTCCTCTGTGCTTGCAGCCTTCGTGTCTGCAGCAGCAGGCTATGCCATCATCCCCATGATGAACACCGCAAAGGAAGCAGCAGAACTCAAGGCTCTGCCCGCTGACGTTTTCGCCCTGTCCATCCCCCAGATCATGAGCGTCATGTCCGCCCTGGCCTTCTCCGTCCTCATCGGCCTCGCTGCCGTCTGGACCAAGGCTAAGACCATCACCAAGATCCTGGACGAATTCAAGGACATCGTTCTGATCATCGTCTCCAAGGTGGTCATTCCCATCCTGCCCTTCTTCATTGCCTGCACCTTCTGCTGCCTGGCTTATGAAGGCACCATCACCAAGCAGCTGCCCATCTTCCTCATGGCAGTTGTGATCGTTCTGGTGGGCCACTTTGTATGGATGGCAGTTCTGTACCTGATTGCCGGTGCCTACACCAAGACCAATCCCCTGGAAGTCGTCAAGCACTACGGCCCCGCCTACATCACCGCCGTTGGCACCATGTCCTCCGCTGCAACCCTGGCCGTGGCCCTGCGCTGCGCCCATAAGTCCAAGACCCTCCGCGAAGACATGGTAGACTTTGGCGTTCCCCTCTTTGCCAACATCCATCTGTGCGGCAGCGTTCTGACCGAGACCTTCTTCTGCATGATCGTCTCCGTCATCCTCTACGGCAAGCTGCCCAGCGTTGGCACCATGGTTCTGTTCTGCGTCCTGCTGGCTGTCTTCGCCATCGGCGCTCCCGGCGTCCCCGGCGGCACCGTCATGGCCTCCCTCGGCATTGTCACCAGCGTTCTGGGCTTCGGCAACGAAGGCACTGCCCTGCTTCTGGCCATCTTCGCCATTCAGGACTCCTTCGGCACCGCCTGCAACGTCACCGGCGACGGCGCCCTGACCCTGATCCTCACCGGCTTCTGCAAGAAGCACAACATCGAAAAGCAGAACCTGTCCATCGATCTGTAATAAATCGAAAAATGCCACCCTTGTCCACCGGACAAGGGTGGTTCTTTTCGCCCAAATTTGCGGCCATAGGAGCAGGAAAACAGAAGAATATGCCCCATTTCGGAAAAATGTCGCAAACAGGCGCGGTATATGTAGGAAAAATGTCGCAAGCAGTCGCTCAAAACCAAGGAAAAATGTCGCAAAGCATTTGACAAAGGGTGGGGATCGTGTTACAGTAAGGATACTACACTACTTGCGGAGGTGACGGCATGCTCTATCGAAAAGCCTATGACAAGCTGTTGGAATGGAAAAATCAGTCGCATAGAAAGGCGCTTTGTATTATGGGTGCCCGGCAGATTGGAAAGACCACGCTCATCCGGCAGTTTGGCAGGGAAGAATATGACTGCTTTGTGGAACTCAATTTTATAACAGATCCGGACGCCGCAAAGATTTTTGAGCAGAGTCTGAATGCTGATACGATCATCACAAATCTGACGGCCTATACCCGCAAGGCCATGACTCCCGGGAAAACACTGGTGCTGTTGGATGAAATTCAGGCCTGCCCCGAAGCACGAACCGCCGTTAAATTTCTGGTAGAAGATGGGCGGTTTGACTATATTGAATCGGGATCGCTGCTTGGGGTGAAGTATAAAGAGGTTCGTTCCTACCCGGTGGGCTTTGAAGAGCTTTATCAGATGTATCCAATGGACCTGGAAGAATATCTCTGGGCCAATGGTGTACCAAAATCCACTATTTCCTATCTCAGGGATTGCTATGAAAGCAACACTCCTGTGACCGAGGCCGTCCATCAAACCATGTGCAAGCTATTTTACAGCTATATCGTGGTAGGGGGTATGCCAGATGTGGTGCAAACCTATGTGGATACCCACGATATTGCGCGGGTCATTGCCCGACAGACGGAGATTCTGGCACTGTATCGGCTGGATATTGCTCAGTACGCACAGGGAAATGACAAAATGAAGGTTCGCGCCATTTTTGACAGCATCCCGGCCCAACTGAACGAGAAGAACCGGCGCTTTATTCTGACGGCCATCCATCCCAACGGACGCCAGGAACGCTATGCCGACAGCTTTAATTGGCTGGCGGATGCCGGGGTGGCACTGCCTTGCTATAATGTAGCAGAGCCGCAACCTCCGCTGCGTCTGAATGAAAAGCACAATCTGTTCAAGCTGTTCATGGGAGATACCGGCCTATTGTGCGCTGCCTGCATGGAAAACGTCCAGTTTTCCATTCTGAATGGCGAGCTGCAGATCAATATGGGGAGTATTCTGGAAAACATGATCGCGCAGCAGCTCAAGTGCAATGGCTTCCATTTGAATTATTATGATGGGAAGCGCACAGGAGAGCTGGATTTTGTGATTCAGAATGGAATGGGCGTGGAGTTGATCGAGGCAAAATCCGGCAATGACTACAAGAACCACCCTGCCCTGAATAAGATCAGCAAGGCCGCAGATTGGAAATTCAACAAGGCATCTGTTCTCTGCAAGGGAAATGTGGAATCGGATCACGGCATATGGTACTATCCCTGGTATATGGTTATGTTTATGAAAGCCTTTCAGTTCCCCGGAGAGATGAAATACGAGATTGATTTGAGTGCTTTAACAGAGAGATAACAAATGGCAGCAAAAGTATATACATTTCACATCACATACGAGGGACTGGATGAGAAAATCTGGCGCAGGGTGGAGGTATCCTCCAATTACCGGCTGGATCAGCTGGGTTATATGGTTTTGGCCGCCTTTGACACACTGGCCTGCCATTTATTTGAATTCAACTATGATGGCACCCTGTATGAGCTTCCCGATCCGGATGGCTATATGCCGCAGCACGATATGGGGGCATTCCGGCTGCATCAGTTGGGCTTGACCCCGGGCAAGCGGCTCCAAATGGATTATGATCTGGGCACCACCCAGACCTTCTGGCTGGAGCTCACCGAAATCGCGGATATGAAGCCCGGTTGGGGTAAGCACTATCCCTATCTTCTGGAGGGTGCCGGACGGGGCATTGTGGATGATGTCTCCGCCGAAACCCTTGCCGAATGGGTAGCGCAGATTGACCAAAAGGGAAAAACGGACAAGCCCATCTACTATCACGAAAGAATCACGCCCTGGGATTATCGCTGGTTTGATCTTGATATTATGAATGATCTGCTGAAGGTTATCATTAAAGAAATCGAAGCGGGATATGCACCCTTCTGGCAGAACGATTGATTGAATAACCATGGCATTGGAATCGGCGGGAAATATTTCGTTTATATCGAGACCACCGGCAAATTTGCAACATTTGCACGGGACGATGTTGGCATCGTCCCCTACGATCCGAGCCTGATCCTTTCGTAGGGGCGGATGCCCACATCCGCCCGGCAGGAAATGTTGCGTTTATATGGAGATTTCCGGCGAATTCGTAACCTTTACGCGGGCGACCAATGGTCGCCCCTACATTCTTTCAAGAGGCTTATTCTGTGAATGTAGGGGCGTGCATTGCACGCCCGCGCAGGAAATGTTGCATTTATGTCGAGGCTCTCGACGAATTTGCAACCTTTTGCGCGATAGCGTGGCCTTGGCTCTCCCTTTGGGAGAGCTGTCTGCGAAGCAGACTGAGAGGGAAACAGGCTATCCACAACCGGGCATCTGCAAAGAGGCAACCCGGCTACCCTCTCCGCCGCCTTCGGCGGCACCTCTCCCAAAGGGAGAGGCAAGAACGCCCTTTGACTTGGAAATGTGGGGAGGGTTTGCGGTTTTGCTTTACTTTTTTGGAAAATGCAGTATAATAATAGGGTCTATCCAAATACCGTCAACACACCCAAACAGCGGGAAAATCCCTCGTTGTTGGTCATATTTCCGGTATTCAGACAGACCCTTAGATAAACCATGACAATATCTCAGCAGGAGTTGAGCAATTTGACAGATCAATCCAAAATCCGTAACTTTTCTATCATTGCCCACATTGACCACGGCAAATCCACCCTGGCTGACCGTTTGCTGGAAGCCTGCAAGACGGTGGAACTGCGTGACATGGAGGATCAGATTCTGGACTCCATGGATCTGGAACGGGAGCGCGGCATCACCATCAAGGCCCGTGCCGTCCGCCTGAATTATCACGCCCAGGATGGGGAGAACTATGTGCTGAACCTCATCGATACCCCGGGCCATGTGGACTTTAACTATGAAGTCTCCCGCAGCCTGACTGCCTGCGAAGGCGCTGTGCTGGTGGTGGACGCCTCCCAGGGTGTGGAAGCCCAGACTCTGGCCAACACCTACCTTGCCATCGACAATGACCTGGAAGTGCTCCCGGACACCAATAAGATCGACCTGCCCGCCGCCCGTCCCCAGCAGATCAAGCAGGAGATTGAGGACATCATCGGCCTGCCCGCCGAAGATGCCCCTGAGATCTCCGCAAAGAACGGCATCAATATCCCCGCCGTGCTGGAAATGATCGTGCGGGATGTGCCGCCTCCCCAGGGAGATCCGGATGCTCCCCTGCAGGCTCTGATTTTCGACAGCCAGTATGATTCCTATCGGGGCGTCATCGTCTACCTTCGCGTGATGAATGGCGAGATCCGTACCGGCATGGATGTGACCATGATGGCCACCGGCGCCCAGTATAAGGTGGTGGAGTGCGGCCATCTGCACCCCCGGGGCATGGTGCCCTGCGACTGCCTGCGGGCAGGCGAGGTCGGCTATCTCACCGCCTCCATCAAGACCATTGCGGATACCCGTGTGGGCGACACCATCACCGGTGCCGCCAACCCCACCACCGAGGCCCTGCCCGGCTATAAGACGGTGCAGCCCATGGTGTTCTCCGGCGTATACCCCGCCGACGGCTCCAAATACGGTGATCTTCGTGACGCGCTGGAAAAGCTCAAGCTCAATGACGCCTCCATGTCCTACACCCAGGAAAACTCCATCGCCCTGGGCTTCGGCTTCCGCTGCGGCTTCCTCGGACTTCTCCACATGGAGATCATTCTGGAACGACTGGAGCGAGAGTTTAACCTCGACCTGATCACCACCGCCCCCAACGTTGTCTATAAGGTGGAAAAAATCAATGGTGAGACCCTTGAGGTCTACACCCCCCTGAACTATCCCGATCCCATGGAGATCCAGCAAGCCTACGAGCCCTTCGTGAAGGCCAACATCATTGCGCCCCCGGACTATGTGGGCAATATTATGGATCTTTGCCAGCAGCGCCGCGGCGAATTCAAGGATATGACCTATCTTGACCAGAGCCGTGTGGAGCTGCACTACGATATGCCCCTGAACGAGATCATTTACGATTTCTTCGATGCCCTCAAATCCCGCACCCGTGGCTACGGCTCTCTGGACTATGAGATGGACGGTTACCGTCCCTCCAAGCTGGTAAAGCTGGACATCCTGCTCAATGGCGAACTGATCGACGCCCTGAGCTTCATTCTCTTCTCCGAAAGTGCCTATGCCCGAGCCAGAAAGATCTGCGAACGGCTGAAGGAGCATATCCCCCGCCAGATGTTTGAAATTCCCGTGCAGGCTGCCGTGGGCGGCAAGATCATCGCCCGCGAGACCATCAAAGCACTGCGCAAGGACGTGCTTGCCAAGTGCTACGGCGGCGACATCACAAGAAAGAAAAAGCTTCTGGAAAAGCAGAAGGAAGGCAAGAAGAGAATGCGCTCCTTCGGCACCGTCTCCGTGCCCAGCGAAGCCTTCATGGCCGTGCTGAAGCTGGATGAATAAAGGAGGAATCCCATATGCCCTTTTCCAAGCTGTTCCGGCTGGATAAGCGACCTTCTGAGAGAACCAAGCTGGGCATTTATGTCCACATCCCCTTCTGCCGCAGCAAATGCCAGTACTGTGACTTCTATTCCCTGGGCGGCAGCCGGGAAAAAGAGCTGACCGACCTGTATCTGCAGGCACTGCCCGCCCATATCCGGGAGTTCGGCGCCCGGGCCAGAGATTACACCGTGGACACGGTGTATTTTGGCGGCGGTACCCCCTCCTTCTTCGGTGCGGAGGGTCTGGTTCGCATTTTCAATGAACTGCAGCGCCGATTCGATGTGGCCTCCGATGCGGAAGTGACCTTCGAGGCCAACCCCGACAGCGCCCAGCCGGCCCTTTTGCAGAAGCTCCATTCCGAGGGCTTCAACCGCATGAGCCTTGGCGTGCAGACGGATAACGACGACCTTCTGAAAAAGCTGGGCCGTCCCCACAACTATGAGCAGGCTGTCACCGCGGTGCGAAACGCCCGGAACGCCGGCTTCCAGAATATTTCGCTGGATCTGATCTATGGTCTGCCCGGACAGAGCTTTGAGGACTGGAAGGCCACACTGGATCATGTGCTGGAACTGGAACCGGAGCATATGAGCTGCTACGGTCTGAAGGTGGAGGAAGGTACCCCCCTTTGGGAGTACCGGGACTGCTGCAACCTGCCGGATGAGGACGATCAGGCGGATATGTATCTGTACGCCTGCGACAAGCTGTCTGCCTCCGGCTTCCGTCAGTATGAGATCTCCAACTTTGCCAAGCCGGGTCTGGAATCGAAGCACAATCTGAAATACTGGCTGGGCGGGGAATATCTGGGCTTCGGCCCCTCCGCTGCCAGCGATTTCGCAGGTAAGCGCTTCACCATCCGCGCCAACATTACAGACTATTGCGACGGTGTCCTCAAGGGCGGCACCATTCTCTCGGAATGCGAAGACATGCCGCCGAGAGAGCGGGCGGGAGAATACCTGATGCTCCGCCTTCGCACCACCCACGGCATCGACGCCGACGAATATACCCGCCGGTTCCTGCTGCCCTTCCGTCCCATCGGAAAGCTGCTGGATCGTTTCGCCGAGATGGGCTTTGTCCGGCAGGACGAATCCCGCTATTATCTCACCCCTAAGGGGATGCTGATTTCCAACAAAATCTTAGCAGAGCTGCTGCTGGCCCAGGAGAAATCCGAGCCGCTTGCAAAGAAACAAAGATAACCCTGCTTTTATCTTATTGATAATTGATATAGGAAGGAGCAAAACCAATCGCAATTTACGATTTCTTTTGCATGTTACTGCTATGAAATACGACATTAAGAAACAATTGAAAACCGTCACTGCCAACCGGGCATGGATTCCCAATCTGATCACCGCATCCCGCATTCTGGGCGCTGCCATCCTGTTTTTCGTAGGCCCCCAGAGCCGGGAATTCTATGTGGTGTACGCCCTGTGCGGCCTCAGCGATCTGCTGGACGGCTTCCTTGCCAGAAAGCTAAAAACCACCAGCGCCTTCGGCGCAAAGCTGGATAGCATTGCGGATCTTTCCTTCTAT
>JAZRCV010000216.1:0-13353 GCA_045659925.1 Faecousia sp. | reverse complement strand
CCAACCAGGATGACCACCATATCCACATCATTCAGGAATGCATCAAAATCATGGTACTGATTGGGAACCAGATCCCGCTTGACCCAGGGGTCATAGACCTTGACCAGACCACCGGCCAGATGGCGCTCCATGCTCTCCAGCATCTGCAGAGTGGGGCTTTCTCTCACATCGTCCACATTTTCCTTATAGGTCAGACCGTAGAAGCCAACGCGGGTCAGATCGCTCAGGCCTTCTTCCTTCATGACAGTGCGGATGCGATCCAGAACGAAGTCGGGCATGGAATCGTTGGTGGTACGGGCACAGAGGATGAGCTTGGCCAGCATGGGATAGTCGCCCACCAGGAACCAGGGGTCCACAGAGATGCAGTGGCCGCCTACACCGGGGCCGGGAGAGAGAATGTTGACACGGGGATGCTTATTGGCAATACGGATGATCTCATAGACATCCATATTATCGCTGCGGCAGATCTTTGCCAGTTCGTTGGCAAAGGCAATGTTGATATCACGGAAGGTGTTTTCCACCACCTTGGTCATCTCAGCGGTGCGGATGTCCGTCACCACAATCTCGCCCTTGCAGAAAGTGGCATAGGCTTCCTTCACCCGCTCGCCGATGGCTGCATCGTCCGCGCCGATGGTGCGGGAGTTATACTCCAGCTCGTACACCATATTGCCGGGGATGATGCGCTCCGGTGCATGCACCAGATGCAGATCCTCACCGATGGTGAAGCCGGCTTCTGCCACAACAGGACGCACAAACTTGTCGATGGTACCCGGGGAAATGGTGGATTCAATCACCAGAACCGCACCCTTGGGGCAGACTTCCATGACGCTCTTGACCGCGCTCACCATATAGGAGGGGTCAATCTTCTTGCTGTCGTTGTCATAGGGGGTGGGAACCGCAATGATATAAAGATCGGTTTTCTGGTATTCCGTAGAAAAACGGATACCGCCGGCAAGGGCCTTCTCAAACAGTTCGTCCAGACCCTTTTCTTCAAAGGTGGCATGGCCTGCGTTCAGGGTCGCCACCAGCTCACAATTATAGTCCGTACCCACTACCTCGCAGCCGTGGGAAGCAAACATTAAAGCTGTGGGCAGACCAATATAACCAAGACCAATGATATTAATCATAATTTCTATATCTCCTGATGCCGCAAACGCGGCAATACATTTATTTTGCGGGTTTGAAGGAATCCTTCAGGCTGACGCTACGGTTGAATACCGGCATGGCAGCGGTGGAATCCCGGTTGTCCAGGCAGAAGTAGCCGGAACGCATAAACTGGAAGGAGGGGGCAGTATGGGCAGTGCGGTTCTCCTTCTCATCAAATTCTGCTGCAATCTTTGCCATGGAGGCTTCGATCTTGCAGCCTTCCAGCACCTCAAGGGAAGCGGGATTCAGGAAATTGAGGAAATCCTTGTCCGGGCCATCGGGTTCGGGATCGGTGAACAGATTGCCATAGAGGCGAACCTGAGCATCGGCGCAGTTGTTGGCGTCCACCCAGTGGATGGTAGCGCCCTTGACCTTGCGGCCATCGGCAGGATTGCCGCCCTGGGATTCCGGATCGTATTCGCAGAGGACTTCTACTACATTGCCGTCTTCATCCTTCACGCAGCCGGTGCACTTGACAAGATAAGCACCCTTCAGGCGAACTTCATTGCCGGGGTACATGCGCTTGTACTTGGGAATGGGTGCTTCCAGGAAATCATCCGCCTCGATCCACAGATTGCGGGAGAAGGTGATCTCATGGGTGCCCTGTTCGGGATGCACGGGGTTATTTTCCACCACGAAGGTCTCACTCTGGCCTTCGGGATAGTTGGTAACGGTCAGGCGCACCGGATGCAGAACTGCCATGGTACGCTCTGCGTTTTCATTCAGGTCTTCACGCAGGCAGTGCTCCAGGAAGGCATACTCCACAGTGGAGGGAACCTTGGCAACGCCGATGCGCTCGGAGAAATTGCGGATGGAAGCGGCGGTATAGCCACGTCGGCGCAGGCCGCACAGGGTGGGCATTCTGGGATCGTCCCAACCGGAGACATACTTTTCTTCCACCAGCTTGCGGAGCTTACGCTTGGACATAACGGTATAGTTAATGCCAAGGCGGGCAAACTCGATCTGACGGGGCTTGGAGGGCAGAGTTACATTGTCCACCACCCAGTTATACAGGGGACGGTGATCTTCATATTCCAGAGAGCACAGAGAATGGGTAATGTGCTCCAGCGCATCCTGAATGGGATGGGCAAAGTCATACATGGGATAGATGCACCACTTGTTGCCCTGACGGTGGTGATCGATATAGCGGATGCGGTAGATAACCGGATCACGCATATTGAAGTTACCAGAAGCCAGGTCGATCTTTGCGCGAAGGGTCATGGAGCCCTCGGGGAACTCGCCCTTTCTCATGCGCTCAAAGAGATCCAGGGATTCTTCGATGGGACGATCGCGGTAGGGAGATACTGCGGGCACACCCACATCACCGCGATTGGCCTTGAATTCCTCCGGGGTCATCTGGCAGACATAGGCAAGACCCTTTTTGATCAGCTCTACTGCCAGTTCATAGTCTTTTTCAAAATAGTCAGAGCCATAGTAGAACCGGTCACCCCAGTCAAAGCCGAGCCAATGGATATCATCCTGAATGGCCTCTACATACTCTGTATCCTCTTTGGCAGGGTTGGTATCGTCCATGCGGAGATTGCAGATACCGTTAAAGCGCTCTGCGGTGCCAAAGTCAATGCACAGGGCCTTGCAGTGACCAATGTGCAGATAACCGTTGGGCTCCGGCGGAAAACGGGTGTGCACCTGCTTACCGGCGTACTGACCGCCCTCAGCCAGATCCTCACAGATAAAGGATTCAATAAAATTTCTGGGTTCAAAATTGTTTTCCACAGCCATCACAGCCTCCCGATCTTATAGATTCAAATTTGCTGCTGATTCAGCAGCCATTATTATAACCGATAATTCCTAATCGCGCAACTGATTCCCCCAGTTTTTTCAAAAAAGCTGGTTCTTTCCTGTCAGCTTTCCTCTCCGGTCAGTCCTTCCTGACGGAATCGCTCCATGAGCCGGGACACAAGGGCGGTTCTGGAGAAGGGTGTCACCACATAGAAGCCATCCACATAGGGAGCAATTTCTTTGCCGATTTCCAGACTGATGCGCTCAGCAAGTGCTTCCCCCTGCTCCCGGTCAAGCCCAGTGTACATGGCAATGATGCGCTCATCCACAAGAATGCCGGTGACCTCACTGTGGATAAACTGGGCATTGCGCTTGCTGACAATGGGGAAAATACCGCCGAGGATCTTGGCATCCAGTTCCCGCCTAGCCAGTTTCAGATTCTCAAGGGCCTGCTCCGTCAGCACCGGCTGGGTAAGGAAGGCGCAAACGCCCTTCTCCACCTTTTCCTTTGCCAGCTCCAGCTGCACATGGAAATTCAGTGCGTTGACATTCAGCGCGCCAAAAATACGGAAGTCCGCAGGAAGTACCGTCTGTTTCAGGGCAGATATGTAGCCCGCCAAAAGACGGGAGTTGAAATTATAAACACTCTTTATCTCGTCACGGTTGGCAGTGGGAATGGGATCGCCGGTGACCACCAACACATTTTCAACCCCTTCTGCACTCAGACCCAGAAGCAATCCCTTGGTGGCATTGAGGTTCCGATCCCGGCAGGTCATATGGGGCAGGGTTTCAACCTTCAGTTCCCTGCGCAGCTTGCATGCAAGGAGACTCGAGTCCATTCTAGGCTTGGCAACAGGACAGTCTGCAATGGTAATGATAGATGCACCATTGGCCTGCAGCTCCCTTGCCCCGGCAATGAACTTCTTCAGTTCTATGGTTTCCGGCGGATCAAGCTCCACCGCAAAGGGTTTTTGATTCTCATCACAAAGGGCATCCCAGAAACGGCTGTCCGCCTTGATCTTCGGCCGATATTCCGCATGGGATGTATTTCCGGGCAGTTTCCGCTTCATATGCTGGATGGCAAGGGCAGTGGCAGCAATATGCTCTGGTGTGGTACCGCAGCAGCCGCCCAGGATCTTTGCACCCTTGGCAGCAAGCACCGCCATCTGCTTGGCAAAGTACTCCGGCTCCGCATTATAAATCGTTCTGCCGCCCACCACAGTGGGATAGCCTGCATTGGGGAGCACAGAGAGGGTCAACTCCTCCGTGTCCAGCATATCCAGCATCTGGGTCATATGCCGTGCGCCGCATACGCAGTTGATACCGGCGGCATCCACATTTTTGTCCATTGCTGCCCGGTGCAGCAGTGCCTGTGCCTGCTCGCCAACAATGGTGAAACCGTCCGGCTGGGCCGCAAAAGAGAGAATGATGAAGGCTTCGGGGCACTTCTCTTTGATATAGGCCGCAATTTCATGCAGCGCCGTATCCTGCAAATGGGTCTCAAACAGGAAGTTGTGAACACCCTGTTGTAAAAAACGGTCTACCACAAACTGGTATTCTTCAAAAGGATCGTCCAAACCAGTGGAGGCCACCGGGCCAATATCTGCAAACACCCATGCTCTGCCTGCTGCCTTTTTCGCGATGGCAATGCCCGCATCAATGATGGCCACGCATTTTTCATCGGGATAGTTCAGGCGATTGGCCCCAAAGGTATTGGTCTTGATGGCATCGCAGCCCGCTGCCCGGTAAGCACGGTGGATGGCTTCGATCTCCCACGGTTCACGCAGGTTCGCAATCTCGCAGTGCAGGGCAGGTTTACGGTTTCTTTCTGCGTAGTAGGTGCCCATAGCACCATCAAACAATAGGCTGTGCTCTTTCAGGTATTCTCTGATGTCCATTATCCCAACACACTCCTTGCAATGTCCGCGCTGCATTTTGCATCCTTCGCATAGAAGTCAGCACCGATCTTTTTGGCATAATCCGGCGTCAGCACCGCACCGCCCACCATGACGGCGCATTGATGTCCGCTGGCCCGAAGTGCCTGGATGGTCTTTTCCATACTGCCCACCGTGGTGGTCATCAGGGCAGAAAGACCAACGAGGGTAATATTTTCCTTGATTGCCGTCTCAACGATGCGTTGCGGCGGCACATCTCTGCCAAGGTCGATCACGGTATAGCCGTAATTTTCAAGCACCACCTTGACAATATTCTTGCCGATGTCATGAATGTCCCCTTGCACCGTGGCAAGCAGGATCTTGCCCCTGCTGATGGCGCTGTCACCTTTTTTCGCAAGGCTGGTACGGATCACCTCAAAGCCTTCACAGGCCGCTCCCGCCGCGCTGATGAGCTGAGGCAGGTAAATCTCCTGCTTTTCATATTGTGCTCCGATCCGGTCGAGGGCCGGGATCAGAAGAGTATTTACAACCGCAAGCTCATCCATGCTGCCAAGGGCTTCCCGGGTCAGGGCAGCGGTCTCCGCTTTAAGCCCACGGGCAATGGCATCGGACAGAGTCATGGCAGCAGTAGGTGCGCTCACTTCCGTTTTACGCCCAGCAAAACGGGCAATGTACTGTTCACAACGGTCGTCATATCCATGCAAAGCCCGGAAAGAGGCAACGGCATCCATAATGGCATCCTGATTGGGATTCACAATGGGGAAGCTGAGGCCCGCATAAAGTGCCTGGGTCAGGAAGCTGACGGTAATATGCTCCCGCTCCGGAAGGCCAAAGGAAATATTGCTGACACCAAGAACAGTACCAAGGCCCATTTCCCGGCTGACGTATTCCACTGCCGCCAAAGTCTCCACCGCCTGCTCCTGCTGGGCAGAAATGGTGAGGGTGAGGCAGTCAATGAGTAAGTCTTCCTTGGGAATTCCATAGGCATCACAGGCAGAGGCAATGCGCTTTGCAATGGCAATGCGTCCTTCCATGCTGTCTGGGATACCGCTGCTATCCATGGTGAGGCCAACGACAGCAGCACCGTACTTTTTGCAAAGGGGCAGAATGCGATCTAAAACTGCCTGTTCACCGTTTACGGAGTTCACGATGGCTTTGCCGTTCACCACCCGAAGGCCAGCTTCGATCACATCAGGATTCGAGGAATCAATCACCAGCGGCAAATCCACCACACCCTGCACCGCCTTGACCACCCGGACCATCATTTCTTTTTCATCGATTCCGGGAAGTCCCACATTGATATCCAAAAGTTCTGCTCCGGCGTCTTGCTGTTCCACCGCCCGGGCAAGGATATAATCCATATTCCCATCCCGCAGGGCCTGCTGGAAGCGTTTCTTGCCGGTGGGGTTGATGCGCTCGCCGATCACATGGACGGCGCCATACTTTGCTATGGTGCGTGAGGAGCAAATGCCTTTGTACTCAAGCTTCGGTCTTTCCGCAGGAGAAACACCTTCCAATTCTTTGCACACCGCCCGGATAAAGTCAGGCGTGGTGCCGCAACAGCCACCAAGACAAGTCACTCCAAGGGTGCTTGCCTCCACCAGTTCCTTTGCAAAGTCTTCCGGTGTCACTGTATAGACCCCGGTCTCCGGGTCAGGCAGACCGGCGTTGGGCTTGAGGATCAGGGGAAGGTCAGTCCAGCGGCGAAGCTCCTCCACCAAGGGCATCAGCTGCTTCGGGCCAAGGCTGCAATTGAAGCCAATGGCTTCCACACCCAAACCCTGTAGGGTCAGCGCCATGGCGCTCACACTAACACCAAGGAAGGTTCGCCCGGAGGCTTCAAAGGTCATGGTGACCCAAATGGGTAAGTCTGTGTTCTCTTTTGCCGCTAACACGGCGGCTTTTACTTCGTAAAGATCGCTTTGTGTCTCAATGACAATGAGATCCGCGCCAGCCTGCGCGCCTGCGATCATGATTTCTCGATAAATATCATAGGCAGCTTCAAAGGTCAATGTGCCAAGGGGTTCCAAAAGCTGCCCCAAAGGGCCAACATCCAGCGCAACCTTTACACCTGTCCCCTTCGCCGCTTCCTTTGCGGCAAAAACACCTGCTTTGATTACCTCTGCCACATCTGCTTTTCCTGCCAGCTTGCAGCGATTTGCACCGAAGGTGTTGGCAAAGATCACCTGAGAACCCGCCTGTACATACTGCTTTTGAATCTCCGTCACTTTTTCAGGATTTGTCAGGTTCCAAAGCTCCGGCGACATCCCCACCGGCAGACCCGCTGCCTGCAGCATGGTGCCCATGCCGCCATCCAAAATGGTAAACTCAGTGTTTGTCACAGCTTCTTCCCTCCTTACGGTAGATACAATGCAAATACATACTGCAGCCCATGCAATTCCCGCTGTGGTGCTTTTGAGGCTGATCCGAAATGCCAATCATAGCGGTGACAGACTTCTGGGGCAGCATCAGGCCGCTATCCGTCAGGGTAACGCCGATGCGCCGGGTCACATCCAGCACATCAAAGATGACCCTTTGATGAGAAAGGGGCAGATCTCCATAGCCGGGGCTGTAGCGATCCGTCAAAAATCGCGGTGCAGCAAGGGATGCCAGATCTTCGCAAAAATGATCGCACACATTTTCAATGGCGCTGTCAGCACAGGCATCCAAAATTACCGCCTGTGCCATATCCCGGATCTGTGCCCGCTGCAAAAACCGCTCCGCCTCCACACCGAGGGTGGCAGCAAAGAGTACCACCTCAGAGCAATCCTTCAGAATTTCCCTGATATCCTCCCCCGCCAATAAGAATTCATTTTCCGGAAGCAGCGGCAACCGCCGCCATACAAGGCGAGGCACCGATACGGCGATGAGTTCTTCTGAAAGGCAAGAAATTTTTTCCTGCAGTTCCGGGTCAGGCGCTTGGGCACAGCCAAGATACCGCAGCACTTCCTGTTCATTGATCTTCGTCAGTTTTGCGGTCACTGGTTCTGCACCCCATTTCTTATAATTTTCATATTTATTCTATAATTATACATCATTATCTTCTTAAAAACAATGCACACATAGAAAAAACCGGGTCATGCGACCCGGTTTTTGCATATTTCATTAGCGGAAGGGTACACCTTCTGCATCCAGCACCGCAAGACGGCGGACGGAGGAAAAGTCAGGCGCATACTCCGGCAGTTCCCGAAGAATCATTGCAGGGATCACGGAAGGATTCAGCGAAGGATTCTGGGCGCAGATCACGCACTCCATGCAAAGAGTACCCTCATCCACCACAGTAAACGATACATCCTTCATCATTTCCAGAATATTCTGGGTGACGATGTTGCCGCTTTTCGTCTTCTTTTCCATCAGAAGTTCCTCCCGACGGAACAGTTCTGAGAGCATCTGCACGCAATCGGGTTTGATGCCATTGTCGTATTCCAGCGTAATGGCTACTTGCAGGTGGGTCAATTCCTTTGCCTTTCTTGTAGGCTCATAGACCTCCTGAATCCGGATTCCTTCCGGCAGCACAGCATTCAGCATTCCCGCCAGATCAGCGGCAGCAACTTCCTGCCCCTCGGCCAGTTCAAAGTCCATGATCTCGCAGCAGCTTGACACGCCGACAGACAAAGGCAGCGCCAGAGACAGGGCCGGGTGGGGGGTAAAGCCCTGAGAATGCTTGAGAAGCAGCCCTGCTCTACGGAAAGCTCGCTGCAGCACCCGCATCAGGTCAAGATGGGAGATCCAGATGGCATTCCCTTCTTTACAAAAAATACCTCTATACATCGCAGCCCACCTCCTTGCAAAGGGCATTGGCGCCGCAGGCAGAGCATTCCATGCGGCAGTCCGGTGTGGTCTGGGAGCGATAGGCCTGCTCCCGTTCCCGCCAGAAGAATTCCCGGTCAACACCTACAGAAATGGTCTGCCAGGGGAAGATTTCATCCTTCCCATAGCCCCGGGTGGTATAGAATGCCGGATCAATGCCGCAGGCGGCAAAGGCATCCAGCCAGATCTGATAATCAAAATAGTCATCCCAACCGTCAAGACGGCCACCCCGGCGCACCACTTCCTCCAGCACGGCGCAAAGACGGCGGTCGCCTCTGGCAAGCACCGCCTCAAGCTGGCTGAGGTCGGGGGCATGCCAGTTGTATTCCACGCTCTTTGCGGTCATGTAGGATTTCAGCAAGCGCTGCTTGCGGGTGTATTCTTCGGGAGGATCCTGCTTTTCCCACTGGAAGGGGGTAAAGGGCTTGGGCACAAAATAGGCCGTAGAAACATGGACTCTCAGGCCACGCTTCTTATTGGTGGCGTGCTTCTGCCATGTCTTGATGACCTTGTAGGTCAGGTCAGCAATGCCCAGCACATCCTCATCCGTCTCCGTGGGAAGGCCAAGCATGAAGTAGAGCTTCACATTGTTCCAGCCGCCAGAGAAAGCGGTTGCGCAGGTGGTGAGGATCTCCTCTTCCGTTACATTCTTATTGATGGCATCACGCAGACGCTGGGTACCTGCCTCCGGGGCAAAGGTCAGGCCGCTCTTTCTCACCTTCTGCAGCTTCAGCATCAGCTCCCGGGAGAAATTGTCCGCACGAAGAGAGGGCACGGAAAGATTGATCTTCCGGGGCATGGTGTAGTCCAAAAGCTCATCCATCAGGGGTTCCAGCTCCCGATAGTCGGAGGTGGAAAGGCTGGACATGGTGATCTCATGGTTGCCGGAAAGGCGCAGGGATTCCCTTGCCTGTTCGCAAAGCACCTTTGCGCTGCGCTTTCTTACCGGGCGGTAGCAGAAGCCCGCCTGACAGAAGCGGCAGCCACGGATGCAGCCGCGCATGACTTCAAGATTCGTGCGGTCATGGACGATCTCGGTAGAGGGGATGATGGTATCGGCGGGATAATACGCCTCATCCATATGCTCAATGATGCGCTTGGTCACCACAGACGGCGCACCATGGAGGGGTGTGATGGCAGCAATGGTGCCGTCGGGATTGTAGGAATGCTCATAGAAAGAGGGCACATAGATGCCGTCAATCTTGCTGACTTCCAGCAGGAACTCCTGCTTGCTCCAGCCTTCCTTCTTTGCCCGGCGGTAAAGCTCGACAATTTCCACCGTAATTTCTTCCCCTTCACCAAGGGAGAAGAAGTCGATGAAATCCGCAAGGGGTTCCGGGTTGTAGGCACAGGTGCCGCCGGCAAAGACCATGTTCTCAAGGCCCTGACGCTCGGCACTGCGAAGGGGCACATTCGCCAGCTGCAGCATATTGAGAATGTTGGTATAGCTCATCTCATAGCCGACTGAGAAGGCGATCATGTCAAACTCCTTCACCGGGTCATGGCTCTCTAAGGCATAGAGGGGAATATCATGCTTGCGCATGGCCTCTTCCATATCACCCCAGGGGGCAAACACCCGCTCGCACCATACGCCGGGCATATTGTTCATCACGGCATAGAGGATCCGCAGGCCCAGATTGGACATGCCAAGCTCATAAGTATCCGGGAAGCAGAAGGCGACACGCACATCCACCTCAGATTTATCCTTCACGATCTGAAGATACTCTCCCCCAACATAGCGGGCAGGCTTCTGCACCGTGGGGAGGATTCTTTGGAGTTTATCGGTCATTTTGTACCTCTTAAATCATTTGTTCTGCCTCCATTATACCGAGGTTCAAAAGGTTTCGCAACAATAATTTCGTTCCATGGCAACACGGGCAAGCAAAACCCCGCAAAACAGCAACGGCATAAAGCCAAATCCGGTGGAAAAATACACAGCACTCCCAATCATCCCACCAAGAGTCAGGAGCATCATGATCCTTTCTACCCTTTCAGCGGCTCTAAGAGGCAGGCACAGGCACAAGGCAGCTCGCAAAGCCCGTCCGCCATCCAAAGGATACACCGGCAGAGAGTTATAGCAGGCCAGCAGCAGCGAAATGAGCGCTGCATCCAGATTGACAGGACGCAGCACCCAAAAGCAAAAGAGGTTCACGAAAGGCCCCGCCAGAGAACAAAGCATCTCCGCCCATAAGGACATGGGCGCGGCAGAAATCACTGTACCAAGGGCACCCACACGGATGTGATGCACCCTAACACCAAAAAGAAACAATGCCGCCAGATGCCCAAGCTCATGGAGAATGGAGAGAATCAAAAAAGGGAGAAAGACTTTTGCTTCGCTGATATAATATACAAAGCACAATAGCGCCACAAAGCCGGGGGTGATTTCAAGCCGTTTCATCCGTCAATTCCTGACAAAATACCGTCCAAGCCTCCGAAACCCCTTCCCCTTCTCCCAGAGCCTGCTCCATGCGAAAAAAGGCCTGCTGCACCCGCTCACTGCCATCCCCCACGATCCACCGCTGCAGCCGCCCGGCCTGCTCCGGGCTGCTGAGCTTGCAAAACACCGTGGCCACACTCAAGATCAATGCCAGCGCCATCCGCAGCCGGGAAGATAGCCCTTCCGTACGCCAAGCCGAAGCACATGGCACCGCCGTCACCTCCGGCACATCCTGCTCCAAAGGTTCCGGATTTTCCAACATTTTCACATCTTCCATTGCCCTACCCCCTTTTCTCAAGCCTATGATGGAGCGGGGCAATTATTCTTGCGCTCTGGTGAAAACAGGAAATGCGCACTTGACAAACACTATAGCCCGGGATATAATATTTAGGCTAACGGGATGTGGCGAAGTTTGGTATCGCGCTTGGTTCGGGTCCAAGAGGCCCCGGGTTCGAATCCCGGCATTCCGACCAAAATAAAAAATCCACCCTACGGGGTGGATTTTTTGTTTTGGTCTTGCCGGGATTCGAAAACCCAAATGCAACACTCCGGTGGAGTGTTGCTCGATGCGGTGGGAGCGCATCGACACTATAATTTTCGCGCAGCGAAAATGCTAACGAATCCCGGCATTCCGACCGCCGTTCTGCAGCCAGAAATCCCCACCCTATTCAATCCTCATGAAACACCACACCTCAAAAATATTTGGTGACATTCCCATCGTTTCATGCTACAATTTTTGCGCTGGGATACTCTTCGCCAGTTTTCTTCATTTTTAAACAGGAGCCATTGCCATGATAAGAAAGATAAAAGAATTCATTGCAAAAGAAACCGTCCTATGTGTTGCGGCGGGCTGTGCCATTGCCACCATGTTCCTTGTTCCGCCGGACATGGAATATCTGCACTATATCGATTTCCGGGTGCTGTGCCTGCTGCTGTGCCTCATGGCGGTGGTTGCGGGTCTGAAGGCCATCGGGATCTTCCATTGGCTGACCTATCAGCTGCTTCATCGCATCCGCAGCGGTCGCATCCTGAGTATCACGCTGGTGCTGCTCCCCTTCTTTTGCTCCATGTTTGTGACAAATGATGTGGCACTGATCATCTTTATTCCCTTTACCCTCATGCTGCTGGATGAACTGGGCTGCAGTCGCAGCATCATCCCGGTCACGGTGTTTCAGACCATCGCAGCCAACCTGGGCAGCATGGCCACGCCTGTGGGCAATCCCCAGAATCTTTATCTCTACGCATTCTATAATATTGGCATCGGTGACTTTTTCTCCGTCACACTGCCCCTGACCCTCGTCAGTCTGGCTGCACTCGCCCTCACTTCCATCCCCCTTCTGCCGAAAAAGCTGCCGGAGCAAAAGCTGGAACGGGCATACATCAGCAGTTCCAGAGATTTACTGATCTATCTCATCCTTTTTGTCCTGTGCCTGCTGACGGTTTTCAGAATCGTTCCTTATCTTGTGACAACTGCAATCACCGTTGTTGTCCTTCTGCTGGTTGACCGGAAGCTGTTAAAGGAAATTGACTACATGCTCCTGCTGACATTCGTCTGCTTCTTTACGGTATCAGAAAATCTGGGCCGGGTGGATGCAGTTCGCAGCTTCCTGCAGCAGCTTCTGCAGTGGAATGCCCTGCTCACTGCCGTGGGCACCAGTCAGGTGATCAGCAATGTGCCTGCTGCCGTTGTGCTCTCCGGCTTTACCGACCAGTGGCGGCAGATGCTGGCGGGCGTCAATATCGGCGGGCTCGGCACACCCATTGCCTCCCTTGCCAGTCTAATTACCATGAAGTTCTACATGGCCTGGCCCGGCGCTAAAATCGCAAAATTCCTTGGCTATTTCATGGTAGCAAATCTGATCGGCCTTGCTGTATTGCTGGCCTTTGTTCAGATCATCTGATACATATGTGTAACTAAAAAATCCACCCTGCGGGGTGGATTTTTTTTGGTCTTATCGAGATCATAAACTAAAAAACACAGACTAATTGAAACACAATTTCATATATTGGTAGTATTTTGTTTCTGGTCAACTGACTTGTTTATGGCGTTAAGAAGAACTAAAATATAATGAACCTTGGGACATTTTGTCCCAAGGAGAAGAGTTGCCAATGTCAGATCATTCTTGCTGCCTAAAAATTCGGGGCTAAGCCGCACATTTTGCAGTCATAATCCGTTAATCATTATGAAGGGAGGTTTTGCAGCACATGGATATTGAAGAACAATACGACAAAATATACCGTTACTGCTACTTCAAGTTATACGACAAGCAGTTAGCACAGGATATTACACAGGAAGCCTTTCTTCGGTTTTACCGACAGGGATTG
>JAZRCV010000215.1:0-1932 GCA_045659925.1 Faecousia sp. | reverse complement strand
GGTGTTCCATACCCAGCCCACCCTTTTGCAGTATTTGGGCATAGCCCTTTTGATCGGAGCGGTGCTGGTGATGGGCTCTTACAGCAAGAAGCTGAAGGGCGGTCTGTCTGCCATTGCCATTATCCTGCTCATTTTGTGCGGTGTGTCCAGCGGTCTGTATGACTTTACCCTGAAGCTGTTTACCACCTACTCAAGCTCCAGCAAGTCCATGCTGAATCTTTTGACCTATCTGGTGTCTGCATTGATCCTGGGCGGCATAGTGCTGCTGCCCCAAAAGGGCGGAGAAAAGACAGAGATCCCCTGGAAGAAGATCCTTTTGCCGATTGCTCTTATGTCGGTGTGTCTGTTCCTCAATTCCTATTTTAAGGCCTTTTCCACCCAGTATTTGTCCGATGCCCAACTGTACCCCATCTACCAGGCAGGCGGTTTGATCCTCAGCACCCTGATCGGCGCTGTATTCTACCAGGAAAAGGTGACCGTTCGCTGCGTGGTTGGCCTGGTGCTGGCATTTGCGGCGATTTTGCTGCTGAAATAAGGAGACGATATGTACAAGATCGAAAACGGTTTTTTATACAAGGACGGCAAGCCTACCTTTTGCCTGGGCCAGTCTTACTACCCCTCCTTTAACCCCACCAAGTTCCCGGTACCGGAGAATGGGGACCGGATGGGGGAGGTGCAAAAGGATCTGAAGGGTATGGCGGATATGGGCTTTAACCATGTGCGATTTGCCGCATTGGGAGAAGTAACACCCGATCTGCAGGTGAAGACCCCCTTTATCGATGCCATGACTCAGGAAGCGGAGAAAAACAATATGTCCGTTTCCATCCGGGAGCAGGGCTTTTCTGTGAATCTAAGGGGCTTTACGGATGGGGAAATGGAAGACTGGAACGGGGATGCGCCTAACTATCAATGGCTGGATTTTATCCGTTCTACCCTCCACCATCCGGGCATTTTGGAGGACAACCGGGTCTATGCGGCGGCGGTGGCTGCCCACTTTCAAAAGTTCTCCAATGTGGTGGCTTATCAGATCTATAACGAGCCCCATTTTCCCGGTGAGACCATGTTCGACTATCACCCTGAGACCATCAAGGCCTACCGCAAATGGCTGGTAGAGCAAGGAGAGATGACCGCCCAAGAGGCAGAAAATTATGAGCCGCCCAGGGGCAGAAAAGAGCAGAGTCCTAAAATGTGGGCATTGTGGCGGATCTTCTCACGGGACAGCATTACAAGCTTTTTGAACAATGCAAACCTTGGCTCCAAAGAGGGCAGCAAGCTTCCTACCTTTACCTGCTACACCGGTACACCGGTGGGCAAGCGGAATGTGTATGCAGGCTGTGACCTGTTTGCCAATGCAAGAAGTATGGACATTGCCGGCTACACCAGCTATTACCATTCCTGTGGCCAGGAGTATTACCTTTTGAATCTGCAGGTGGATATGATGCAATGCGCTGCCCGGCTGGGCGGCACCCAAAGCTGGTGCATCGAGCTGGACAGCCGCACTTACATTCCGCCCTTTGTCTACACCCGTGGCGCCTATACGGTGCTGGGTTCCGGCTGTAAGGGCATCGTGTTCTATCAATGGCGGGGCGATTATCCGGCGCCCGGTGTGCCGTTTCCCAACAGCTGTGGTCTGCTGAATTACGACGGCACGAAAACCCCAAACTATGAAAACGGCGCAAAGGTCAATCGGTTCATCCTGGATCACAATGACCTTTTGATGGGCGCAGATAAGGTGCATGAGGGCGTAGGCATTCTCTATTCCGACTATGCCGCCTTCTATAGCGACGCTCTGGATAACGAGGACAAAGCCCCCAGCAGTCAGCCCTACCGCAACACCTTCACCGCAGCCAACAATAGCATCTACCGGCAGCTACGCAAGGCGGGTATCAGTGTCAGCATCGTAGATGCCCAGGGCCTGGAGGAGAATCCCTT
>JAZRCV010000214.1:0-8669 GCA_045659925.1 Faecousia sp. | reverse complement strand
AATGAATTGCCGCTGGCATGAATTGCGTCTAACAACGCGTGATTTGGCTTCGCCATGATTTGCCCTGCGGGGCATAGGGCGAAAACGGCAATTCAAATTATGGAGCGAAGCAAAAGATTGTGAGGTGCAATAAATGAAAAGATTGTTTTGTTTCTTTGTATGCTGTGCGCTGTTCCTCCTGATGGGCTGCTCTCCCAAAGCAGCAGAACCTCATATTGTGGACACCATCGAGGCTCCCTTTGCGACCTATTACGAGCTGAGTGACGGCACATGGCAGGCAGAGGGAGAAGTCTATCAATACCGCCTTGAGATCACCGGACGGATGCCCAATGCCGCCGTGGATTCCACCTTTGTGTATCTGAGTAATATTGAGAACATTTCCTTCGACCGGGCATGGAAGGCGGCGGGCTTCAGCAGCCTGCTTAGCGACTATTTTGCCCCGGGGGAAGCGATCCTTGTTGACTGGCAAACAGGAGATTGAAAAAATACCTTTTCTGAAATAGGAGAACAATATGGGAATTTTTGATGCATTCAAAAAGAAAAAAGAGCTTACATTGTCCCAGCAAAAGGAAAATCGTATGTGGGATCTGTGGGTCCAAGGGAAATCCGTTTCCCCCTATACGGAACTGATGACATACGAAAGCGACGTAAACAACGGCGGACACTCCCAGTATTTTTTCAACATAGCCAACTGTCACGACTTGAAGGCGGCAGTGGATGTACTGTTTTCCGCTTTGCCTGGGGTGTTGCGTGATAACCTGCAAAGAGCCTATGATACATTTTCTATGCAGGAAGAGATCGATGATGATGTGAATGACGAACTGTTTCAGCAATGCGACGATGTCTTTTGGGAGAATGAACAGCTTCTTCTGGATATTCTTCAGGAATATGCGGAAAGCCTGACCCTCTGATCCGGGACAGTCCGGAGGCTTGGCCCCAACATTTATGATAGAACAAAAAAGTGGAGGGATCCGAAGTCCCTCCACTTTTACATTGTGGGATTATTTGACGAAAGGGTTTCTTTTTCCATCAATATCTTTACACAGGTGTTCAGGTATACAATATGAGAAACCGCAATGATTGCGCTGCGCAGCATTTCTTTCTCCACGGTAGCTGTCACGCCGACAACTTCAGGTTCGCCTTTTAGCCCAAAGCGATGGTATAGAATGTTCTCCAATTCCTCGCAGAAGTAATTATAGGCAACTTCATCCGTGTATACCTTCTTCTGAAGGAAAAAGAAATTACTGATATGCTCTAATGGAAGAACCTGCTTCAGGACGGCGATTGCAATCAAGTGAGCAATCTGATTCGCAGAATACTGCTTATTCACAGGATTGACAATAAGCCCCTGTTTGACATAGTTGCGGATCATCGATCCGGTCAATTCGTCAAATCCCAGCGGCGCAACACATTGATTAATGTACTTGGTGGTCTGCTCCAGATAAAGTCCCACATTGGGGATTTCGTGATAGCGCGGCAGACGGAAACCGCACAGAGGAGCAGACAGAACGTCTGTCATTTCTTTATTCATGTTTCAATTATAGCATAAGCATCAATCCCGGTCAATATAACTCCGGCAGAGAGTTTTCGATAACCTTTGACAGAGTTGTTAATGTGTGATAGAATAATTTCAAAATTGCAGCAACAAGCACAAAGGAGCAGGTATGAGAATCATTGCAGATACAGCAACCCTATATTCTCCGTTAGAGGGAGAAGCGCAGGGAATGACGATTATTCCGGTCTGTGTGAATATTAACAACAAAACATATAAGGATTATGCCGAGATTTCCAGTGAGGAGTTTCTGAAGATGGTTGCAGATGGAGGAATACCGACTTCCTCCCAGCCTGCAATTGGCGATATTCTGGATGTCTTTGAGTCCAGCGAGGAAGAAATGCTGGTACTTACCGTTGGTGATGGGTTATCAGGCGGCTATCAGACGACCCTCAGCGCACGAAACTGTGTTAATAATCCTGACTGCATTCATGTTATGAACTCCAAAACTCTTGCGGGCCCGCTTCGTTATCTGGCAAAGAAGGCTGTTTCGCTTAAGGAGCGGGGGCTGGATATCGGGAAGATCAAAGACGAATTAGTGGCAAGCATTGAGAGTTCTGTTTCTTTCGTTATACCGGAGGATTTCGAGTTTCTCAAACGCAGTGGTCGCCTGACTACGATTACAGCGAAGGTCGGCGGTGCTTTGAAACTTCTGCCCGTTCTGACACAGACCGAAGACAAGACCAGAATTAGACCCATTGCGATCAAACGCTCATGGAAAACCGCTGTCGATACCATTATTCAGCGGCTCCAGGCAATCGGCGTGAATCATGAATACTTGATCAGCATTTGCCATGCAGGGGCTTTTCAGAAAGCTGTTTCCGTTATGGAGCAAATTAAAAAATCCTTTGCTTTCTCAGAGATTGAGATTTTGCCTTTGTCTCCGGCGCTAATTACACACGGCGGTCCCGGCTGCATTGTTGTGCAGACAATAAAAAAGTAGGTGGATTTCGTACATGAAGATGTTAGTTCTTGCGATCATCGGCTACCTTATTGGGTCCATCCCGTTCGCGTTAGTCATTGGCAAGGTCTTTTATAAGACGGATGTTCGGCAGCACGGCAGCGGAAACCTTGGTGGAGGAAACACCGGGCGAGTTCTGGGCAAGAAAGCGGGTGTAGCCGTCATGACCCTCGATATCTTGAAAGTTGCCTTTGTTGTCCTTCTTGCTAAAGTGTTTTTTGATACAGAAATGGCAATTGCGATTGGAGGACTCTCGGCTGCGATTGGACACTGTTGGCCGATTTATGCACGCTTTAAGGGCGGCAAAGCGGTGGCAACGATGTACGGCTTTTTATTCGGCCTGTTTGTCTTTTGCGGTTATGGTCCGCTGGTGTTCTTTTTGCCCCTGTTGGTCTTCCTGTTGGTGCTCAAGATCACAAAAATCATTTCCCTTTCCAGCATTGTTTCAGCTGCAAGTGTGACCGTTTATATGTATTTTGCAACGGAACACATATCTCTGCTCGCGCCTGTTTTTCTGGCGCTGGTTGTCTTTACGCTTTTGATTATTGTTCGCCATAGAAAGAACATAGAGCGTATTTTCAAACATCAGGAAAACAAGGTGTCCTGGATATAACGGACGATAAATAGACCGCTGCCCATCCATTCTCTTGGGAATGGACGGGCAGCGATTTTGTGTTTTCTGGTCTGTGTGCCAGTATAAAAGCATGTATTGAATGATATTAACACAGAAGGGCAACCGCTACATCATTGACATTGGTTCCGGTGGGGCCGGTGAAGATGAGGCCGCCGGTTTTCAGCAATGCGTGGTAGGCGTCGTTGTTCTGCAGCACCTGATAGATCTCGATGCCCTGCGCCTTCAGTTCGGCGGCGGTCTCGTAATCGGTGTAGCCGCCTGCGGCGTCGGTGGGGCCGTCGGTGCCGTCGCTGCCCACGCTGAATACTGCGGTGCCGGGGATGCCGGCAATGCCTGCGGCAGCGGCCAGAGCAAGCTCCTGATTGCGGCCGCCCTTGCCGTGGCCGGTAAGCTGTACCACCGTCTCACCCCCGGCAATGAAGGCCATTTTCTTGCCAGTGGCAGCATGGGTCTTCAGCACAGAGGCGAGGAAGGAACCGGCTTCCTTGGCCTGGCAGCAGAGCTGATCCGTCAGCATCACAGGCTCGTAGCCCAGCTCACGGCAAACCTTTGCCGCGGCAACGCACAGCTCCCGGACAGAGCCGCTGATCTGGGTGGTGACATTGTGGAGTTCCTTGGGAGTTTCCTGAGAAAGCAGTTCACGGGCTTCGTCGGTCAGCTTGAGCTGATACTTTTCCGCAATGGCGATGGCTTCAGCGCAGGTGGAGCTGTCGGGTACGGCGGGGCCGGAGGCGATCATGTCCAGCGGATCGCCTAAAATATCGGAAAGTACGATGGAGAATACCTTTGCCGGGGCGCAGCACTGGGCAAAGCGGCCGCCCTTGACGGCGGAAAGACGCTTGCGGATGGTGTTGATCTCTACGATATCGGCGCCGCAGGCAAGTAACTGTCCGGTGATGTCCTGCAGCACACTGCCGGATACCCTCGGCTTTTCAAAGAGGGCGCTGCCGCCACCGGAGAGCAGGAACAAAACCGTGTCTTCCGGGTTTAGGTCTGCCACCAGATCCAGTGCCTTCTGGGTGCCGGCAAAGGAGTTTTCGTCGGGGACAGGGTGGCCTGCTTCGCAGCAGGTAAAGTTTGCGATGGGGCCCATGACATGCTCATACTTGGTCACCACCACACCGCTGTCGATGCGGTCGCCAAGGCAGTCATATGCGGCCTTGGCCATCTGCCAGCCGGCTTTACCGGTGGATACCAGTACCACACGGCCGGGGAATTCCTGTCCCTTCAGAGCGCGGCTGACGGCCTCATCGGGCTGTACAGCCTTGATGGATGCGCAGACGATGGCATCCGCATGAGAACGCAATAATTGATCCATAGCGTATTGGTTCCTTTCGTAGCAACAGGCAGGGCAGCCCAGGGTCTGTCCTGCCTGTGTTTTTGCGAAGTATCAGAAGATAAAGGACATGATTCGGGAGCTAACTGTATTTTTCCAAATTGTACCATGCTTTGCGGGATGGTGCAATGGAATCGGGGACAATTCCCAACAAAGAATTGTCCCCAATGAGGCAGTTATGCAGCTTGTGGGCAGAGTTTACGGCTGATTTTAAAGCCCAGGCGTTTGTCGGCAAGGAGGCAGAGGAAGAAAACGCCAAGGCCTGCCATAGCCACGATGATATCCGTCATGGTATCCCGGATGGGAGAGAGGCCGAGGGCAATGGCCTCCTGCACCCGCTGGGCATCCCCGCCCAAAAGAAGGTCGCAGGAATATTCAAAGACCTCCCAAAGGGCAGCACCGCCCATGGTGCCCAGCAGGATCAGAATAAGAAAGCCTGCCGGATGCAGGGCAGCGCCGTTCCACCGCAGCAGCAAAATGTACAAGGCAGCACCCGCTAAAAAGCCAAAATACCCGTGCATCCAAAGATCCCATTGGGAAAATCTGCCGTAAAAACCCATTGCGCTGCCAAGATCGCAGGACAGAACGATGTGTGCCGAGATCAGCCAGTATAAAATGGCAGGCAGCGGCTGTTTCATTGCCTTATTCAGCAGGGGAAACAGGGCCGGAATCATGGCACCTGCCCCCACCTGCAGATATACCACAAAGCTTTTCTTATCAAAGCAGAGGGTATAGATGATCAATGTCATTGCACCAAGCAGACCTGTGGTCAGCAGGGGAAGCCATTGAGAAAAACGATATCTCATATTGCCTCTTCCTTTCCTATGGAGGTATGAGCGGGAAAGCTTCATTCAGTGCATCATTTTACAGGAGAAAGGGAAGAAAATCAAAGGGGAAATGGTTCCATATATGGAAAGAAAAACGGAGCAACCATGGATTTGGCTGCTCCGAATGTTTTGAATATAATGATTTTTAAAATCAGATCTTTTCAAAGCCTACCAGCAGGCCGCCTTTTTCGGCGTAGAAGCTGCAAAGGCCACGGCATTTATAAATCTCAACCTGCACCTTGGAAAATTCCTTCTGGATCAGCTCTTTCAGGGCTTTGCCTGCGGTTTCGTTGAAGCAGTGGGCAATGCGAACCTTGCCATTCTTGAGTCCCAGGGATTTCAGGTGCTGTACGATGGTTTCCAGAGATTTTTTCTCGCCCCGGCACTTGTTGAGCTGCGCAAGATCACCCTGATCGCTGGCCTTACCCACCACGCGGATGCTGAGAATACCAGCCATCTTGGCGATCAGCGGGCTGACGCGGCCGTTGTTTGCGAGATTTCGCATGGACTCCAGCATGAACAGCAGGCCGGTTTTCTTCGTATATTTTGTGACCTCAGCGCAAATGTCGTCAAAGCTCTTGCCTTCAAGGATCAGGTCCCGCATTTTTTCGATTATCAGAACCATTTCCGGACCAGTGGTCAGAGAATTCAGCACAAATACCCGGCGGCCGGGATGCTGTTCTTCATAGATCTGTTTGGCCTGCTCTGCGGCATTATAGCTGCCGGAGAGGGTGGCCGTGATGGTAACGCAGAAAATCTCATCCGCATCGCCGAATGCATTGAGCCAGTCGTTGGCATTCGGGCAGGAGGTGGAGGATCTTCCGCTGTAATTCTGCAGGTCGGTTACCATCCCCAGTACATCAAGGGATGCGTCATCCACATATTCTTTTTCAGCCGTGATGATCTTCAGGGGAGCGGATTCAAAGGGAACGCCTGCCAGCGCAAGAAGATCCGATGAAGAATCGGCTACGATTTTTGTGCTCATTGCAAAGATCCTTTCTGTATGGGTGGGGATGTGATTGGGGCACAGCCCGAAAGGGGGGCGGATGCCGTCACTATTTTATACCATAATACACCATTTGTATATAGGAAATTTGAACGAAAACAAAAGTCTTAGCCTTCTGCCATAAGGCGGTCAAGCAGCGCTTGAAGTTCAGCGAAGCCGCCTTGGGGGAAGCGGGAGATGTCCACATCTTTTTTGTTGATCAGGTTATTGGTCAGCAAAAAGACCTGCATACCCACTTTTTCTGCTGCCATATCGTCCCGCACATCATTGCCCACCATCAGGCATTCCTCTGCCCGAAGGTTTTGCCGTCTCAGGATCTCCTCATAGTAGGTGGGATAGGGCTTGCTGCGGCCAATATTTTCGTAGGTGGTAATGAGCTCAAAGTCCTCCGGGTCCAATCCCGCCCAGCGGATGCGGCTTTCGGTGGCGATGGCAGGGAAGATGGGGTTGGTGGCCAGAATGACGCGGATGCCCTTCTCCTTCAGACTGCGGACGATTTTTGCAGCATTGGGGTCAAAGCCGCAGACTTTCTGCACCTTCTGGAACTCCGTCCGGTAGAAGGCCTCAAAGTGCGGCTCATCCTTCCGGGCGTCTTCGCCATAGATGTCGGTAAAACAATCCCAGAAGACGGCTTCGTTGGTCTTTTCGCCGCTGTTTTTGATCATGGCGATGGTGCCGCCCCAGATGGCCTCCAGCAGTGCCTCGGGCTTGTAGCCCAGGGGGGCCAGGTTTGCGGCAAGGCCGCCAAAATATGCTTTGATGAAGATGTCCTGATCCATAGGAAGCAGGGTTCCGTCCAGATCAAACAGTACTGCGGTCAATGCCATTGGAGCACATCCTTTGTTTTGTTATCTTTCTTTGCCCACGAAGAACAGGGCCAGGGTTCCCGGGCCGGAGTGGGCGCCGATCACGGTGCCCACATGGGTGATGATGGAAACCTTTGCGCCAAATTTTTCCTCGATCATGCTTGCCAGAGTGTTGGCATCTTCCGGGCAGTCGCCATGGGAAATGAAAATGGTGGCGTCCTTCGGGTCTTCCATCATGTCAGCGCATTTTTCTGCCAATGCCGCGATGGAGGCCTTTCTGCCTCTTACCTTGCTCATGCTGATGAGCTTACCTTCGTTGTCCACATGGAGCACCGGCTTGATGCCCAGGGCCTTGCCCAGAAGGGCAACGGTGGGGCTGACCCGGCCGCCCCGCTTCAGATACACCAGATCGTCCACGGTAAACCAGTGGCAAATATGCAGCTTCATTTCTTTGGCATATGCGTAGGCTTCCTCGATTGTAGCACCACTGTTCTTTTTCTGCAAGGTGAGGTACAGAAGCAGGCCCTGACCGGCGGAGGCGGCAAGGGTATCTACAACCAGCAGCTTGCGGTCGGGATAGCGTTCTTTCAGCTCTTCCCGGGCCATTCTGGCAGAATTGCAGGTGGTGCTGAGGCCGGAGGAAAAGCCGAGATACAGAAGGTCTTTTCCCTGCTTCAGGATTGCATCAAAGGCGGTAAAGAACTGCCCCGGATTGATGGCAGAGGTTTTTGCAATGCCGCCTTCCCGCATCTTGTTGAAAAACTCGGTGATTTCCATATCGTTGTTAGAGTATTCCCGCGTATCTCCGTCGAAGCGGAAGCTGAGATCGATGCATTCCACACCCCAGCTTTTAAGAAGCTCCGGCTTGATGTCGCAGGCAGAATCTGTAAAAATTACATAATTGTTCATTTTTGCCTCCTGAGTTCCTTAGATAAGGATCATTTTTTGAAGAATGCCACGGCAATGGCACCGGGACCCACATGGGTGCCGATGACGCTGCCGATGATGGTGGTGTTTAATGCATTGGCGCTGTGCTGCCACAAGGACTTGCTGTCTTCCATATATTTTTGCAAAATCACATCGGTCAGGCCGGTATAGCCAAGAAGTACGGGACGATCAAAGTCCACGCCGCCGGCCTTGTTGATTTCAGTGACCAGCAGATTGTTGCCCTGCTTGGAGCCACGGGCTTTGCCAAGTATCGTGATTTCGCCCTCAACCAGAGAAAGCACGGGCTTGATGTTCAGCACGCTTCCTGCAAAGGCCACAGTGCTTGAGATTCGGCCGCCCTTTTTCAGATATTCCAGGGTGTTGACCATGGCCACGATCCGGATCTTTTTCTTTTCGGCTTCCAGCTTTTCGGCAATGCTTTTGGCGTCCATGCCGGTGCTTGCCAGCTGCAGGGCATATTCTGCAAGAATGCCGGAGCCAATGGCTACAGAATCACTGTCCACCACGAAAATGTTATCATAGTCTGCAGCTGCGATCATGGCGCTCTGGTAGGTACCGGAGAGTTTTGAGGAAATGGTCAGCACAACGGCGCTTTCTCC
>JAZRCV010000213.1:0-3466 GCA_045659925.1 Faecousia sp. | reverse complement strand
CATTAACGAAGGCGACGATGTGATGTACGGCTACGGCTTCGGCTACTTCTCCGCTATCCCCGAAGGCGCAGTTGCTCTGGTTCAGGCTGACGGTTCCCGTCTGCCCACCGAAGGCTTCATCCCCACCACCTCCGATTCTTCCAAGGAAGGCTTCGAGAAGTTCCTCGATGGCGGCGTACTGGGCTTCAGCTATAACAATGACGAACTGAATGTTGCTCTGTTTGCCAACACCCTGACTCAGAAGGTCCACCAGAGAGACGAATATGCTTACATCAGCAACTTCATCTTCTCCAGCATGCTCAGCGATGAGGACTATGACGCTGAGGCTGCTCCTGAGATCGAAGTCCCCGTATACAGCGACATTACCGAAAATGACTGGTTCTATGAAGATGTCGCCATTGCAGGCGCTTCCGGCCTGATGAACGGCACCGGCGAAGGCAAGTTCTCTCCCAAGATGGGCACCAGCCGCGCAATGATCGTTACCATTCTGTACCGTCTGGAAGGTGAACCCACTGTTGCTACCGACATTCCCTTCGAAGATGTGGAAGAAGGCCAGTGGTACACCGAAGCAGTCCGTTGGGCAGCTGCCTATGGCATCGTAGAAGGCTACGGCAACGGCAAGTTCGGCACCGATGATCTCATCACCCGTGAGCAGATGGCAACCATCCTGGCTCGCTATGCCGAATATCTGGGTCTGGATGTCTCCGAGGGTGCAGACCTGTCCAAGTTTCCCGATGCAGGCAAGGTCAGCCCCTGGCCAAAGGACGCTATGGGCTGGGCAGTTGCACAGGGCCTCATCGAAGGCACCAACAACTCTGAACTGGTACCTCTGGGCACCGCAAGCCGTGCAGAGGCTGCTACCATTCTGGTACGTCTGGTAGACTTAATCCTGGGCGAATGATGCGAACCTATTCACGGATGCATCACTAAATAATCATAAGGTGCTGTCTCGCAAGAGGCAGCACCTCTTTTTTGTAACTGTTGCGGTTGGGATATCGTGGATTTTCCATGCCTACTCTTGCAATCAGGCTAAAAAAATGCTAAAATACTATTTTGAAGAAAAGTACCCTTTTGGGCAACGCAGGAGGAACATCCATTGGAAACTCGCACCACCATCATCACCCCGGAGCAGATGCACGCACAGGATGGCTATTGCCAGCGCATCCGTGAGCTGTGGTCTCAGCGGGGCATCACCCCCACTGCCTATGTGGAAACCTACGGCTGTCAGCAGAATGAGGCGGATTCCGAGCAGATCCGCGGCCTCTTGGAGAACTGCGGCTACAGCATCTGCAATCAGGCCGAGGGCGCGGATGTCGTCGTATTCAATACCTGTGCCATCCGGGAGCACGCAGAGCAGCGCGTGTTCGGCAATCTTGGCGCTCTGACCCATACCAAGCGCCGCCATCCCAGCCAGAAGATTTTCCTCTGCGGCTGCATGGCAGGCCAGGAGCATGTGGCCCAGCGCATCCGCCGCAGCTATCCCCATGTGGATGTGTGCTTCAACCCCCATCACCTGTGGCAGGTGCCGGAGTACCTCTGGCGGGTATTGACCCGCAAGGAGCGGGTGTTTGCTACGGAGGAAGTGCCCGGCGTCATCGCCGAGGGTCTGCCCCAGCGCAGAGAGGGCAAGATCAAGGCTTGGGTGTCCATCATGTATGGCTGCAATAACTTCTGCTCCTACTGCATCGTGCCCTATGTCCGTGGCCGGGAACGCAGCCGCAAGCCGGAGGATGTGGTGAAAGAATGCAGACACCTCATCGAAGCGGGCTATAAGGATATTACCCTCTTGGGCCAGAATGTGAATTCCTACGGCAAGGATCTTGGCCTTGGCGTGGATTTTGCAGATCTTTTGGCAGAGATTGCCCAGATCCCCGGGGAATTTACCCTGCGCTTCATGACCTCCCATCCCAAGGATGCCAGCTTCAAGCTGTTTGACACCATGGCAAAGTATCCCAACATTGCCCACCATTTCCATCTTCCTGTCCAGTCCGGCAACGACCGGGTGCTGAAGGAAATGAACCGCCACTATGACCGGGCCCAGTACCTCAAGCTGGTGGAATACGGCAGAAGTGTCATGCCGGACATCGTATTTACCTCTGATATTATTGTTGGCTTCCCCGGAGAGACGGAGGAAGAATTTGAAGATACCCTGACCCTTTGCGATCAGGTGCGTTACGACGCCCTGTTCACCTTTATCTATTCCCCCCGCAAGGGCACTCCGGCGGCTTCTATGCCGGATCCCACCCCCAAGGAGGAGAAAAACCGCCGTTTCGACCGGCTTCTGGACCTGCAGAACCGCATCAGCATGGAAAAGCACCATGACTATGTGGGCAAGACCGTCCGGGTGCTGGTGGACGGCACTGATGGCGATTTGCTCACCGGACGCACCGATGGCGGCCGCCTTGTGCGGCTTCCCGGCGACCCGGAAGTCCTGATGGGGCAGTTTATCCCCGTCCATATCACCGGCTGTACCACCTGGTCCCTGACCGGCGAGCCGGTATAACAGCGCGAAAGGAGGAGAATCCACATGGCAGAGCTGACCCCCATGATGCGGCAGTATTTTGAGATCAAAGAGCAGAACCGGGACTGCATTTTGTTTTTCCGTCTGGGCGATTTCTATGAAATGTTCGCAGAAGATGCCAAACTGGCTTCCAAAGAGCTGGATCTCACCTTGACCACCCGGGATAAGAAGAACAAGGCCGAGGGGGAAGACTGCATTCCCATGTGCGGCATTCCATACCACTCCTCCGAAGGCTATATTGCCCGGCTGATTGCCAAGGGGCACAAAGTTGCCATCTGCGAGCAGACGGAGGATCCTGCCCAGGCCAAGGGCCTGGTGCGTCGGGAGATCGTCCGCGTGGTCACCCCCGGCGCCCTGACGGAAAGCTCCATGCTGGAAGAAAGCCGCAACAATTATATTGCCAGCCTTTTTGGCGATAAGGAGTGCTGCGGTCTGTGCTTCTGCGATATTTCCACCGGCGTCTTTTATGCCACCGCCCTTCCCTCTGAAGATGAGGCCATCATCTCTGAGCTTGGCCGATTCTCCCCCACGGAAATCATCCTTGGCGGCGAGATGGCAAAGCGCCCCATCATCCGGGAAGCCCTTCAGGAGCGGCTTCACTGCTGCATCAGCGAGGCAGACCCGGAAGAATGCACCCCCAAGGTATGCCGGGAAGAACTCACGAACCATTTTGGCAAGACCGTAGAGGAACTTGGCCTTGCAGACGCAGCCCAGACTGCCATTGCCGCAGGCGCTTTGCTGCTCACCCTGAGAACGGTGCAGCGCTCTGAGCTGAACCATATCCGCAATTTAGAATTCTACCGCTCCAACCGTTTCATGGAGCTGGATCTCAATGCCCGGCGCAATCTGGAGCTGACCCATACCCTTCGGGGGCAGGATAAGCGGGGCAGCCTCCTTTGGGTGCTGGATAAAACCAAAACCGCCATGGGTGGCCGCATGCTGCGA
>JAZRCV010000212.1:0-5279 GCA_045659925.1 Faecousia sp. | reverse complement strand
GGCTGGGATGGCGGCGCTTGGTATGGGTCAGTGCGCCAAGATTGCCGAACACGCGCTGCTCCGCGTGCTCACGGATGGCACAGGTATTGAATACGACAACATCCGCGCCCTCAGCCTGATTGCAGTTGCTGTAGCCGCAGTTCTCCAAAAGGCCGCGAATCTGCTCGGAATCCGCCTCATTCTGCTGGCAGCCATAGGTTTCCACATAGGCGGTGGGGGTGATGCCCCGCTGAGACCACAGCTCGCGGATGCGCTGGCAATAGCCATCCTGTGCGTGCATCTGCTCCGGGGTGATGATGATGGTGCGAGTTTCCAAAGGGTGTTCCTCCTGCGTTGCCCAAAAGGGGACTATTCTTCAAAATAGTATACTAACATTTTTTTAGTCTGATTTCAAGGGCGCATAGGGAAAATCCACGATATTCCATTGCCACATTGAATCTTTTGCGCAAACGCCAAAAACTGCCCTCCCGGGGAATCCGGGAGGGCAGAACTTCTATTTGGCCGTTTTTTTGCAATTACCGGAGAATTACTTTGCCTTGAGGTAACGCATCACGATGGCTGCGATCTGCTCACGGGTTGCATCGGCCTTTGGCGCCAGGGTGACAAGGCCGCCTGCGGAAGTACCGGTGATGATCTTGTTTGCGGTTGCCCAGATCATAGCATTCTGTGCAAACTCACTGACGGTATCTGCATCGGAGAAAGATGCCAGATTGCCGGTAATCTCTGGTTCGCCAGCATAGCGGTACAGCATAGTTGCGATCTGTTCACGGGTGATGATATCGGTAGGGTTGAACTTGTTGTTGCCGATGCCGTTGACGATTTTGTTGGCAGCTGCCCATTCGATGGCGTTGGAGTACCACTTGTTGTCCGCAACATCGGCGAAGACCCCCTTGAATTCAACTTCGGGTTCGCCCTTTGCACGGTACAGAATGGTAACCAGCTCTGCGCGGGTCAGGGTACCCTTCGGGTTGAAGAGACCTTCGCCGGTGCCGTTCATCAGCTTGTTGTCTACGCAGTAATCAATGCCTTCATGTGCCCAGTTGCCAAATGCGGGAACATCAGAGAAGCTCTTGGAGGCGCATTCCAGAGTAGGGATGCCCTTAGTCCGGATTTCCTGACATACGGAGCAAGTATAGGTCATGATGCCCTCTGCCTTTTCGGTAGCTTCGGTGGTAACCTTGCCATCATCCCACTTGTGACCGACCGCTTCTACTTCTGCGCCCATGTAAGTGTCCTTACATACGGAACAGGTGAAAGTAGTGTAACCGCCTTTGGTACAGGTGGGCTTGGTTGCAGCTTCTTCATACTTATGGCCGATCGCTGCAACTTCGTCAGCAACATAGCTGTCGCCGCACTTGGAACAGGTGTAGGTGGTGTAGCCGCCCTCGGTGCAGGTGGGAGCGGTAACGACCTTGTCGTACTTGTGGTCGGTATCTGTAGCTCCTGCATCAGCATAGTCCTCATCACTGAGCAGGCTGGAGAAGATGAAGTTGCTGATGTAAGCATATTCGTCTCTCTGGTGGCCCATATGGGTCAGGGAGTTGGCGAACATGGCGATGTTCAATTTATCCGTCTTATAGCTGAAGCCCAAAATGCCGCCATTCAGGAAGTTCTCAAAGTTTTTCTTGTAAACTTCGGAGGAAGTAGAGACATAGCCCTGGATGGGCAGATGGGAGCCGTCAACCTGAACCAGAGCAACGGCATCCTCGGGGATGGAGGAAAAGTAGCCAAAGCTGTAGCCGATGCCGCCGCCGTACATCACATCGTCGCCCTCAGCAATATAGCTGCAGTTGACCAGAGTCTCATTGGGATAAGTGACATAGGTCAGGAAGTCCACCGTGCCAGTCAGGCTGATACGGGTGAGATTGGGAATAAACAAGGGGAGATTGATGTAGTCAAAGCCACCGCTTGCGGCTTCGGCTCCATAGCAAATATAGGGAGCGCCTGCCAGAACCGCATTGAGTGCGTCGCCGTAGATGTCAGTTGCTCCGGCAAAGACATCCGCTTCTGCAGCGTCCTCTGTGACCTTGAAGTTCATGCGTTCCATGGCGCAGCGGTCATAGTTCCAGTTTTCATAGCCGACCTGAGCAGAAGCAATGCAGCCTCTGGGCACAGGACCGGGAATGCCGGTGATGTAAACCGTGGGAGCCTTTTCGATAAGCTTGGCCTCAATGTCCTCGCCATAAACACCGATGGCAGAGATCAGATAATCGTCGGCAATGCTCAGGTAATCTTCATAAGCACAGATGAAGTCACCCTTGTAGTTCCCGCCAGTGATCATTGCCACATTCTTACCTGCCTGCAGCAGCGCATTGACCGCAGCGGCGGAAACTTCGGAATCGTTGCAGATGATTACATCGGCATTCTTTTCGCCAACAAAGTAAGGCTTAAAGCCTGCGGCGTATTTAAGCGCTTCTTCATAGTCCATTTCTTCGCCGAGAACCGCGGCGATTTCCCCGAAAGCAGCAGGCTCGGTAACGGTGACCATGTCAAAGCCCCGAAGCTCAGAGAAGTTGGAAGTTTCGGCACACCTTTCTGAATTCAGTGCGGGCCAGGTGTTGATCAGAGTGCCGTCATACAGCACGCTGTTGGCAACGGAGCGCTTTGCCTGATACATGGAAACGATCATGGTGCCTTCGGGGTAGCGGACGCCTTCATATGCAAAGGGAGCATTTGCGACATGGACTTTTACATCGTTGCGGGCCAGCCATACCATCATATCGGCAGCGGCCTGCACATTGCGCTGCATGGCACCGTCCATAGGAATGATGTAGCATTCGGGATAGAAGTTGCCGTTTTCGCCTTCGCCGTCGTATTCCGGACGGAAAAGATCCATTTCGGCACCTTCTACATCGTACCGGTCACAGAACCACTGACCCACCAGTTCAAAGGCATTGGAGTTAAAATTGCTAATACCGCGCTGGAATATCTTCGTCTGGGCCTTCAGGTAACTCAGCTTTTCTGCGTTGATGTAGTCGGATTGGCCGATGATGCCGTAGCGCAGTGCGGTTACGGCGTCCTCGTTGTGGGCGGGCAGCTCCACGGTGCAGGCAGCGGTGCCATGGAGCATGGCAAACCGGGGCGTGCTGCCGGTGGACATATCGTCCCAGGATCCGAGCCACTGGGTCTTGGTCTTTTCTTCATCGGTGTAGGAAAGATAGTCGCGCTGGGGAATGACATAGCTGTTGTAGCTATCGTTGTTGGCAACTGCTGCGATACCAAAGGCTTCGCCGCCGGGAAGCAGATGCTCTGCCAGCAGGTCATACTCGTAATTTGGTTCGTGGGGAGGAGTGCAGGGTTCGCACAGGAAACCGTCGACCTGCCCATGGAACTCGGTGAAGGAAACGGGGTTATAGGTGCCGATGAGGCGCTGCATATTGGCCGTCTCCGGGGTGTTCTGGAAGGCATTGTCATAATTCAGGTCATAGCCGTCGGAAGAAGCACCGGTAAAGTAGCTGCGTCCATCCACATTTTCTTCGGGAACCAGAATATAGAACACGCCGCTGAGCAGGTCCTTAACGGACACTTCCTTTTCTTCCCGCGTATAGTAATTGTCCAGATCCACCACGCCGGATTTTCCGTTGCCGTCCTGCAAGTAGCCGAGATAGGTGGCGGTATCCTTTACCAGATCGGGAACCGCAACACCGGTGCCGAGGCCGTCATAGTTGGCATAACAGCGGGAAGGATCGTTCATTTCCTTTTTTAGCTGAGCTTCGCCTTCTGGGGTAAAGCCGGTGAGGGAATCGTAGGTAAATTTGCCATCAATGCCTGCTTCTGCCAGTGCCCAAGCAAACTGCATGATGCCGTCGGCAGCAGCAACCTCGTTGCCATGCAGGCTGGAATAGAGCACAGGAACACGAACACCGTTCCATTCGCCCTTTTCAATGGAAGAGAGCACCGCCGTGGGATCGGTCTGTGCCTTTTCGGTAAGCTCCAGCCATGCATTGACGGATGCTTCGCTGTCGGCAATGATCATATAGGGCATATCACGGCCGGCGGTAGAAAGGCCCATGGATTTTTTGACCGCATACAAGCCGTTCTCATTGGCCAGGGCTACAATCTTATCGATCCCGCTGTAAATCTCGGGCATGGTATGGAAGCTTTCGTAGGGGGTAATCTTCAAATCGGCGGAACCCAGCGCTTCCTCGCCAGCGGAAGCAGTGAGCTTAAACCAGCCGCAGAAATCCAGATATATGCCCCCATCGTATGGGGGGACACTGTAGTAGGGGTTGGGCCTGCTGTAGTAGAAGTAGCAATTGCTGTCAAATTCCACCTGCAGGACCGTCTTCCCCTCTTCGGCAGCCGCGGTCATGGCAATGTCGGTAAACAGTGCCTTACGCCGCTCAGTCGCCCAGATGCTTGTATCGGTCATATCGCCGCCGGCGATGGCATTGGGATACAGGGTGGAATCCAAATAGGGACGGGTCACATCTCTGTCCAGAGACAGCTTGATGCTGCCATCGGCGATGGCCTTGTTCAGTTCGTCCACGGACTTGCCGGAAACTTCGATCTTGATGCTGTGGTGCTGATCCTCAGAAATAGAGATGACATCCTGCACATCATAGCTCAGACCGAGGTTTGCATCCTCATTGGCTGCGATCTCAGAAAGGTCCAAAGATGCGCCGGATACAGATACTGCCAGCATGGAAAAGACCATTGCCAGAACCAGCAGCACAGACAGGGTACGGGTAGCACACTTTTTCATGTTGAAAGCCTCTCTTTCATACTGTTATACCGGTTCGCCAGGAAGCCGCCATCGGTGTGGCCGGTAAGCAAATCGCCGCCGGTGCCGTCCGCCAGAACCCGGACAGTGCTGCCCACATCGTCACGGTGCTTTCCCATGCTGATGCGGTTCTGCAGGGCCTGAAGACGGTGGAAACAACGATTTTCTCTTTGTAGTATTTTAGCATTTTTTAAACCTGATTGCAAGCGTACACAAGAAAAAATTCTGCAATTCTATTGCAGAATCGAATCTTTTTCGCAAAACGGAATGAAAAGAGGTGCTGCCTCTTTCGAGACAGCACCTGATTATTTTTTAGTGATACAGCGGGGATTGGATTCGCATTATTCGCCCAGGCAGAATCTTACCAGAATGGTTGCAGCTTCTGCACGGCTTGCGGTGCCCAGAGGTACCAGCTCGGAGTTGTTGGTGCCTTCGATGAGGCCCTGTGCAACAGCCCAGCTTACAGCGTCCTTTGCCCAGGAGCTGACCTTGTCTGCATCCGTGAAATCGGACAGGTCTTCGCCTTCGGAGACATCCTCACCCAGGTATTCAGCAT
>JAZRCV010000211.1:0-10167 GCA_045659925.1 Faecousia sp. | reverse complement strand
GATGACCTCACCGGCATCGGCTAAAATGCCGCTGCCCACGGTGACATCATAGCTGCGGGATGCATTGACATGGGTCGTTTTCATTTCTTGCTGATCTCCTTTTTTCTGCAGCTGCCTGCCTCAAGCAGGGATTGCAGCGTTTCTCTGTCCCGCTGTGCCAGTGCCTCCCGGTACTGGGAAAGGGAGGTCAGCAGAATGTCCAGCTCTTCTATCAGATTTTCCTGCTTCTCTAAAAACAGCTCTGACCACATCTGGGGATTCAGTTCCGCTACCCGGGTAAGATCCCGGAAGCTGCCGGCGGAAAAGCCGGAATGCAGCATAGCCGAGGGACTTTGCACTAAAGCATTGGAAATGAGATGGGGAAGCTGGGAAGTAAACCCAATTCTCCGGTCATGCTCTTGGGCACTTGTCACAGTGATGCGGGCAAAGCCCAGAGGCTTCAGCAGCTCCTTCAGGTGCTGAAGGAGGGTGATATCGTTCCCATCCGGAGGCACCAGCACCATGGAGGCTCCCTCAAACAGATCTGCCCTTGCATGCTTGATGCCGGAGCGCTCGCTGCCTGCCATGGGGTGGCCGCCCACAAAGGTAAAGCCATATTCCCCCGCCAGACGGAAGCCCAATTCACAAATACGCTCCTTGGTGCCAAGGCAATCCACCACAATCGCATCGTGCCGGAGGAATGGGGCAATTTTAATCAGATACTCCTTTGCAGCGGCGGGATACGCCGCCAGGATCAAAAGATCACAGGAGGGAATGGTTTCCTCCGTAAGTTCTCCGTGGACAATGCCGGAAAGCTGGGCAAAGCCGTCCACTGTATGATTGGCATCATAACCCAACACCTCATAGTCGGTGTTTTCCCGGAAAGCCTTGGCCATGGAGCCGCCGATGAGACCCAGGCCAACGATGCCAACGGTCATGACCGGATCACCTCCAGCACGGCGCGCACCTGCTTCGCCAGCTTATCGAACTGTTCCGGGGTCATGGACTGGGCGCCATCACAGCGGGCATGGGCAGGATCGTTGTGGACTTCCACCATCAGGCCGTCTGCACCGCAGGCAGCGGCGGCCAATGCCATAGAGGGCACCAGCTTCACTTCGCCGGTGGCATGGCTGGGATCCACCACCACGGGAAGATGGCAAATTTCATGCAGCTTGGGCACCGCGGAAAGATCCAGGGTATTGCGGGTATAGGTTTCAAAGGTTCGGATGCCCCGCTCACACAGGATGACCTGCTCATTGCCGCCAGCCATGATGTACTCGGCGCTCATGAGCAGCTCCTTGAGGGTGTTGGCAAGGCCACGCTTGAGCAAAATGGGCTTGTTGATACGGCCCAGTTCCTGCAGAAGGTCAAAATTCTGCATATTTCTGGCACCCACCTGGATGATATCCACATCTTCGAACAAGGGCAGGTGATTGACATTCATGATCTCGGAAATGAGGGGCAGGCCAGTGGCCCGCTTGGCTTCGCTCAGCAGGGTAAGTCCCTCAGCCCGAAGGCCCTGGAAAGCATAGGGAGAGGTGCGGGGTTTGAAGGCGCCGCCCCGGAGAATATGGGCACCGGAGGCCTTCACCTTCTGGGCTACTTCCAAAATCTGCTCTTCACTTTCCACAGAGCAGGGGCCTGCGATCATGCAGAAATTGCCGCCGCCAATCTTGGCATCACCCACGGTGATGACCGTGTCATCGGGGTGGAACATCCGGCTGCACTGCTTGAAGGGTTCGCCCACACGGCGCACTGCCATGACCATATCCAGACTTTCCAGCAGCTCCACATCGACCTTATCCGTGTTGCCGATCAGGCCGATGATGGTATACTCTGAACCTACGGAGAGATGGATTTGAATGCCCTGGTTGTTGAGCCAGCCAACAAGATGATCAATTTTATCCTGGGTGGTTTGCGGTTTTAATACGACGATCATGGTAGTTCCCCTTTCTTCTCAATAAATATAAAAAGCCGCACAGTGTATTCTGTGCGGCTTTCGGGCTTTTCTAAGGATTCAATATGAATCTACTTTCCGTTTCAGCGCATCACAAAATACTATTACTTTCGTTGCTAAAGTAATAGAAAGAGTATGCAAAAACGGTAAACATACGGTTCATATCGGTACACTCCTATTTGGATTATGAAAATGATAGCACACGCGGAATGATTTGTCAATAGTTTAACGAGTTAAATACCAAAAGTATTTTCAAAATCAAAGATCCAGTGCAGCCACATCTTCAAAGGTCTCTCTGCGCACTGCCACATAGGCATCATCCTGCCGCAGCATCACAATGGGCGGACGGGGTACGCGGTTATAATTGGAGGCCATGGAATAGTTGTAAGCGCCGGTGGTGCAGACACATACGATATCATCCCGGCAGGTGGCAGCGGGCAGCTTGATGTCCGGCTGGATGATGTCGCCGCTTTCGCAGCAGCGGCCCACCAGATCGCAGGGGAAGTCCGCTGCTTCCAGAGCACGGTTGCCGGAAAGCACGGTATACTTTGCGCCGTACAGGGCATAACGGGGGTTATCGCCCATGCCGCCGTCGATGCTGACATAGTTCTTATAGCCGGGGATGCGCTTGACTGCACCCACCTGATAGACGGTCAAACCGGCATCCGCCACAATGCTGCGGCCCGGCTCCATCACGATAAAGGGCATGGGGAAATCATACTTTTCCGCCAGAGCCCGGACATGGGCTGCCACTTCGCCAATGCGGGCACCGATATCCGCTTCGGGATCGGATTCCACATAGCGCACGCCGTAGCCGCCGCCAAGATTCAGAATCTTTGCGGTAAAGCCCAGTTCCTCCCGAACCTGGGCCATGAAGCCCACCATGATATCCGCAGTACGCTGGAATACATCCTCTTCAAACACCTGGGAGCCAACATGGCAATGGAAGCCTGCCAGCTCGATATGCTTCTGCTCCAAAGCCAGCCGGATCAGGGGCATGGCCTGACCGGTCTCGATGGCGGTGCCGAACTTAGAGTCCACCCGGCCGGTGTTGATGGCCTCATAGGTGTGGGGATCTATGCCGGGAGTCAGACGCAGCAAAATGCGCTGAGTGATACCCTTTTCTGCCGCAATCTGCTCCAGCCGGAGCAGTTCATCCTCTCCATCCACCACGAAGCAGCCTACGCCGCAGGAAATGGCATAGCGGATGTCTTCGTCGGTCTTGTTATTGCTGTGGAACATGGCCTTCTCCATGGGGAAACCTGCCTTCACAGCGGTGTAGATCTCACCGGAGGATACCACATCAATGCCCATCCCCTCTTCGTGCATGATCTCATAGATCCGGCGGAAACTGGCTGCCTTGCTGGCATAGACGGGCAGTGCATTTTCGCCAAAATTCTCCCGGAAGGCACGGAGATACACCCGGCAGTTTTCCCGGATGCGTTCTTCATCCATCAGGTACAAAGGCGTACCAAAACGCTGAGCCAGTTCACATACATCATGTCCTGCAAAGCAAAGATGTCCTGCAGCATTGATGGTAATATTATTGGATAACATACGCTTTCTCCCTTCTATCTATATCAGGTGGTCAGATAACGTTCGAGAATCGTTACAAATTGGGCACGGCTTGCCAGCGCCTCAGGCTGCAGATAATCTGTGCCTTGGATACGGCTGCCGTTGATGAGGCCGGTTTCCACTGCCCAGGCCATTTCCTTTGCCGCCCAGTCGGGCACATCGCCTGCGTCCGGGAAAGCAGAAATGGCTGTGGTATCGGTATGCTCTGCTTCAGCGAAGCGGTAGAGCAGGGCCGCAAGCTGGGCACGGGATACCCGCTGATCCGGAGCAAAGGTATGCTCCGTTACGCCTTTAACAATATTATTCTGCGCTGCCCAGGCAAGGGCATCGCCATACCAGGCATTGGCAGGCACATCATCAAACACAGCCCGGGTTTCCACCGCCGGGGATCCTGCCGCCCGATAGAGGACGGATACCACCTCACTGCGCCGCAGGGTATCGTTGGGCCGGAAGGTATCATCCGGATAGCCGTTTACCAGCTCCTGTGCAACAGCGAAACGAACACTATCATAATACCAGCTGCCGTAGGGCATATCGTGGAAGATGGCAGACGGATCATAGGGATCATAGGAACCGTCAGACACCTGCGTGGTATACCAAGTGGTTCCGCCGTCACGATAGGAATAAACGCCGTAAAGTGCCGCAGAATTGTCCCCAAAGCTCAAAGGATCTGCCTCATCATAATAACCGAAGCTAAATGCTCTGCCCGGTGCAAACAACGCATAGTCCACAGAGGTCACCGGGGCAAAATCCTGGAAGCACCAGCCCTCAAAGACATACTCATGGGTCTCATTCCGGGGTCTTCCGGCAGGGGTGGGCAGAACGCCTTCATAAAACACATACCCCTGGACATCCTGAGCCAACACACCGTCGGGCAGATGGAACTCCAGATTCAGTTCCAGCCGGGGAAGCTGCCATTGGCTTTTCACTACCTGCGGGGCATCAGGGTTTTCGGGATAAGCATCCTCCGCAGATACCACCACGGGGAACGCATCAACATTCTTCACCGCATCCGCAGCAGTATGGTTGATCCAGAAAGAAGACCAGCTGTTATACTCGCAGATTTGTTTGGAATAGTCCCATGCACCGCAAATGCGCTTCATTTCGGCAATGGCCTCATGGAAAGCGCTGGCATTGGTCAGTTCCTCCATTATCGTCTCCATCCAGTACTGATCGCCGCCGAAGGAAACCTCCTGAGAGTAGCCATAGACCACAGCCACCCCCCGCTCCATCAGAGGAGCACAGATTCCCTCCGTGGTCATACCGAAGCAGATTGCATTCCATAAGAGATTGTTTGATGCATTCCGGTCCATGTGATTGGAAATCGCAGTGCCATCCACCTCATAATAGGAAAGCCGACCATCACCGGAAGTGCCGCCATAATAGGCATGGCTCACACCGGCATCCGGGTCATAGGCATAGTCGGCAGCGGTAATACCCTCGCCGCTTTGCAGGCAGATATAAGAGCTGGTGGGGTCATAGCTGTCGCCGGTGTCGGTATCGCCGTGGCTGTCGATCAAAACCACAGCAGAATCCTCCAGGGCATTGGCCAGCGCATCAATGGTGGCTTCCTCCCGCTCATAGCGATAGTAATTGCCTCCGGCGAAATGCGCCAGAATACCGCCCCAGTTGTCGTAGCTGCCACCCACACCCTCAAAGCTGTTATCCAGCTCATAGTAGGGGGCAAAAAGATACACATCCCGTCCGGAAACTTCCGGAGATTTCACCGCTGGAAGGGTAAGCTCCATCGTTTTCCGGGAAATGGTATCCTCCCGGGAGGAAGTCTGCCCCTCTGTCATCAATTCATAAAGATGCGGGCTGAAATGGCAGGCAACCCCATCCGTCGTTTCCCAGGTCAGGGCATTGCCTCTGCGGCGCACCGTGCCGGGCTTTACCCCGTCAGCCTGCTCTATGTAGGCGGCTGCCGCCGCAGCCCGCCCCGCATCGTCCATGGGTGCCTTACGGCTTCTGAGGCAATGGTACAGCCCTTCAAAGATTTCATCCGCCTGGGTATAATCCGGCATCTGCGGCGCTTTTGCGCCCACATTTGCCGGCAGCAGTGTAAGCAGCAATGCCACTGCAAGCAGCGCAGAAAGAAACGCTTTGTAAAATTTCTTCATCCGTTATTCCTCTTGTGTTGTGCCTTCCTCCGGAGCTTCCTCCTCCTTCAGATAGTCATAATAGCACAGATTCAGATCAATCGTCGTTTCAATGCCCGGCAGAGTGGCCTCGCAGTCATACTGCCATAGCCGCACCTCATAGGCAAAGCTCTGGGAATCGGCATATTCTGCCAGCCAGAATTCATAATCCCGCAGAGCATGCAGGTCAAAGCTGTTGTAGCCGTAGCTCTGGTTGAAATAGACGCCTGCCAGATATCCGGCAGCCTCAATTTCCTCGCAAAATGCCTTGGCAAAAGCGGTCATTTCCTCGCCGGTCACATCGTCGGTGCGGGCTTCGTCAATGATGCCCTCCCAGTCAAAATACACGGGATAGCGCAGCTCATAACCTTCAATGGCATCCAGCACAAACTGTGCCTCTTCCACCGCCTCTTCCTCAGAGGTCGCCTGAGAGAAGAAGTAAACGCCCACATCCAGACCCGCTGCCAATGCTCCGTCCAGATTTTCCTTTGCCAGAGAATCCGGGAAAATATTCCCGTCGGTATAGCCCCGGTAGCCCACCCGGACGATGGCAAATTCCACGCCTGCATCTGCAACTGCCTGCCAGTCGATCTCCTTCTGATGGGAGGATACATCAATACCCGCCCGGGACACCTCACTGGTTGCACAGTGCAGAAGATCTCCGCGATAATAATAATCCGTCTGTCGATAGGGATTCACCGGTACAGAACGATCTGAGGGAGAGAACAGATTCCAAACATAATCAATGCCCAGTCGAGCTGTGTGACCAAAGGCCGTCAGAAAATCCTCTCCGGTATGGCGCATATAAATCCGTGTACCCACCAGTCCGGCAGACAGCACCGCAAGCAGGGCCACGATCAGCAGCAAAACAAGGGCGCTGCGAAAGGGATTCTTTTTTTTCCTGCGTTTGCTCATAGTGCCTCCTGTTGGTTTGCTTATTTTGTCCATTCTGTCCCCTTGTCCATAAGGGTACAGATAAATTGAGTATACCACATTTGCAGAAACTGCACAAGAAATTCTTTGCCAAATGCCGGGGCTTTTTTCTGATACTACTTTAAAATAAAACGGTTTCGTTTTATTAAAAGGTACCACCTTATAGCGTAGCCGTTATCGTGATTTTTTAAATAGAAAATCACAAAATCCGTCTCATACTGTTCTTGACGGGCCTTTGGCACGATAAAAAGGTTTTTAAACCTTTTTATCAAGAACATGTATGAAAGGGATTGATTTTTTCGCCATTTCATGTCAGAATATAAAAGGAAGAAAGCGCCTTCCCCACAGATTATCATTTTCCCGCGGTGCCATACCGCGTATTTCCGATAAAGAAACACAAGGAGTTTACCATGGAACAAGAACCCCGGATCACCCCTTCTTCGGACCGGCTTGAGATACTGCAGCGCCATCGTCGGCAGCGCCGCCGCCGGCAGATTTGGTCCACCCTTATGACGCTGTTTGCCATCATCCTTCTGACAGGAGCAGTGATCCTGATCCTCAATGATGGTGCCAGCATGCTCTCAGGACTTCTGAGCGATCAGCCAAATGCTGCCGCAATCAGCCAAAGCACCGATACCGCCCAATCCGCAATGGACAAGTATTCCACCGTTACCATCACCGCAGTGGGTGATATTGCTATCAGCGATGCCCAGCTTGCCGACGCCCGCAACGGCGACGGCTATGACTTCTCCCCCTGCTTCTTTGGCGCAGCAGAGCTTTTGGGCGACACCGACCTGACCATTGGCAATTTAGAATGTAATTTCTCCGGCACCCCCTATGGTTCTGCCGCATCCAGTGCCCCCACGGCACTGGCCGATACCCTGGCGGGTCTTGGCTTTGATCTGCTGCAGACTGCCAACTCCGCCACCATTCAGGGTGGCATAGACGGCATGGAAGCCACCATTGATGCCATTGAGATGGCAGGCATGCAAAGCGTTGGCACTTTCAAAACCCCCCAGGACCGCCATAACAGCGGCGGCGTCACCATCCGGGAGGTCAACGGCATCCGCGTTGCTTTCATCGCCTTCACCAAGGGTCTTGGCAATATGAGTCTGCCGGAAAATTCGGAGCACGCCGTCAATCTGCTCTATTCCGATTACGATACCAACTACCGCAATCTGGATACCGAAGGCATTGCCGCTGCCATGGAAGCCGCCAAACAAAAGAAGCCGGATATCATCATTGCCCTGCTGCACTGGGGCAGTGAATACAGCCGGGAAATCAGCAAATCCCAGAAGCAGGTGGAAAATCTGCTGTATGAGCACGGTGCAGATGCCATCATTGGCACCCACTCCCATATGGTGGGCGAACTGAAAACCGACACCATCACTCTGGAGGACGGCACCTCCAAGGATGTACTCACCGCCTACGATCTTGGCAACTTCTATGCCGAGTCCACCAAGTCCGGCACTCAGGTCAGCCTTGTGCTGAAGCTGGAATTCACCCGGAACAACTGGACAGATAAAACCACCCTCACCGGTTACAGCTATACCCCCGTCTATTGCGCAGATTTTGGCGTAACGGAAACCAACCGCTACCAGGTGCTGAACATCGAAAATGCCATCGCACTTTACGAGCAGGACTATGTTTACCGCGTTTCCGATGAAACCTACGAAGAGCTGCAAACCGTGATGGAAAAGCTGCCGGATTATCTGACGCCCCCGGAGGAAGAGGAATAAATAATTAGAGCAGGAACCGCTGTGGTTCCTGCTCTTCATTTATTCCTTTGTGTCTTTTCTTGCGTCCAGATTGATCCGGATCAGGTGAAGCAGCCGCTCCTTGTCCTGCTTTGTAAGCAGCAGGCAGGAAAGGGGCAGGGTATCGTTTCTCAGCCGCTTCTGGCGCAGGGCCTTGCGGGTGCGCCGAGGAAGGGCGGCAAAAAACGCATCCGGATCCCGGGGCATCAGTTCGATGGTTTTCTCCTTGGGGCCAAATTCCGCGCCGCTGAGCTCTGCCCAGGCATAGCTGCCGTGAAGCACGCGCTCTGCAAGGCGGTTTTCAATACCCTCGGGACCAAGCTCAATGCCGCCGCCCTTTTTGAGCCGGGAAAAGATCATCAGGCAGCCGGGCAGGGCCAGAAGTGCAAAGATTGGAAGCAGCAGCCAGCCGGAGCCGGTGCGAATCATCACATCGGCAAGCAGCCCCACCGCCAATAAAATCGCCAGAGCATAAAGCCCCAGAGAAGCCGCCAAAAGCTGACGGCGCTTTTTCTCATTTTGGGCAATCCAAAGTTTCGCAGGACGGGCAAATGCAATGCGATCTGTGCCGTTGTAGGTTTTAATCATGCCGCAGCGTGCAAAGCCGTTTTTGATCATGGCCCGCTGCATGGGAAGATTGTCCGCATGGGTGTCCGCCCGAAGCTGGCGGCATCTGGCCCAGCACCAGTCCAGGCAGAAGCCCGCCACACCCCGACCGGGGGTTCCCACCGCAATGCGATGCAGAACGCCATAGGAATCGGTTTCCGGCCAGTTTCCGTCCCAGATCTCATGATAAGTGGGATCGTCCGCCTCCGCTTCAAAGGAGAAAACGCCCAAAAGTTCCTCTCCCTCGCAGCACACAAAGCTGTGGCTCTCGGCAATGTCCTGCGCCACTCGCTCCCGCTTTGGTTCGGTGCTGCCCCACTGGGTGGGGTTGCCCTGCTCGCGCATAAATTCCCGCGCCCGGGCATAGATCTCCATCACTTTGTCAAGCTCTTCCGGCTTGGTGAGGCGTATAAACATAAGACAATCTCCAATCAATACTCAGTCTTTTTGCAGGAAGATCCGCTTCCCGCCCCGGTAAGCCTCCACCGTGCCAACACGCTGGGCACAGGGCACTGCACCCTGCAGTGCTTCCCAAAGGGCATCCGCATCCGCCGGATCCACAGCGATCAGCAGGCCGCCGGAGGTCTGGGGATCATAGAGAAGATCCTGCAGATGCAAGGGGGTGTTCCCCGGCTCCACATGACTTTCGGCAAAATTGCGGTTTCGGTACATCCCGGCAGGCAGAATGCCCATCTGGGCCAGTTCCGGCGCTTCATCATAGAAGCAAATTCTATCCACATGAAGGTTGATTTCCACATCGCTGCCGGTGGCCATCTCCACAAGATGGCCCAGCATGCCAAAGCCTGTCACATCGGTGCAGGCGTGGATGTTGTAGTTTACCATAATATCTCTGGCTGAGCGGTTCAGGGTCATCATCATCTCCTGCACCCGCGCTATCGCCCCCTCCGGCAGAAGGTCTGCCCGCTGGGCCGTGGTCATTACACCGGTGCCAAGGGGCTTGGTATAGAACAGGATATCCCCCGGTTTTGCGCCGGAATTGCTAAGAAGCTTCTCCGGGTGCACAAAGCCGGTGACAGCAAGGCCATACTTCGGCTCCGGATCCAGAATGCTGTGGCCGCCGGTGATGAGCGCACCCGCTTCATACACCTTGTCATAGCCGCCCCGCAGGATGGCATGCAACGCCTCCCGGGGCAAATCCTCCGGCACTGCCATGATGTTCAGCGCCAGCTTGGGTTCTCCCCCCATGGCATACACATCGGAA
>JAZRCV010000210.1:0-8312 GCA_045659925.1 Faecousia sp. | reverse complement strand
GGAAAAAATCAAGAAAGCACAGCTGGAGCTGGGCAAGGTTTATTATAAGGACTTTATTCTGGACGAGGAACCGGATCAGGCAGAATATCTGAAGTCGGAGGCCAAGCGGTCTTAGGAAGACAATCCAGGGTTCCAACTCCTTGGCTCACAGAACGACATGGCTACGATCCGACTTCGACGTTATCCGGATCTGCAGATTCATCGGATCATCAAGGAGAACCTGCATGGCAAGCTTAGTGAAGTCGGAGGCCAAGCGGTCTTAGGAAGACAATCCAGGGTTCCAACTCCATGGCTCACAGAACGACATGGCTACGATCCGACTTGGAAAAAATCAAGAAAGCACAGCTGGAGCTGGGCAAGGTTTATTATAAGGACTTTATTCTGGACGAGGAACCGGATCAGGCAGAATATCTGCCCCTTTGCGACAGGATCACGGAATCTCTGAAGCTGATCGACAATCTCAAGCTGGAAATCGCCCTTGCAAGAGAAGAGTGCGGCGTGGCGGAGGAAGACGAAGAAGCCCCTGCCGCAAAAGCGCAGGAGCCGGAATATATCCTTGCAGTTGCAGCCCCTGCAGCTGAAGAAGCCCCCGCAGAAGAACCTGCTGCGGAACCGTAATACGACGAAACGACCGGAAGATGGCTTACATCTTCCGGTTTTCCTTTTTCAGCGCTTTTCGGATTTCTATGAGGCCAACGATGAGCAAAAATCCCCCAAACAGCTGGCGAAGCAGGGCATTGTCCAGCTTTTGCGCGAGGAAAGCGCACAGTCCTGCGCACAATGCGCCGCTGATTGCGGCGGGAATGGTAATGCTCCAATCTACAAAGCGGTTTTTGATGTGAAAAAACAAGGAGGCTGCGGCGGTGGGAAGAAAGTAGAGCAGATTAATGCCCTGTGCGGTGCGCTGCTCCAGCCCCACAAAGGCGGTCATCCATACCATGAGGATGCTGCCGCCGCCGATGCCAAGCCCGGAGATGATTCCGCACAGCAGACCTGCAATGATGTTCAAAGCCAAAGACGAAGCCCTCCCCACAAAATGATTGCGCCCAGAATCCCGTGCAGCAGCCTTGCCGGGATGCGCTTCATCAGCAGTCCCCCCACAATGCCGCCGAAAAAGCCGCCGATCAGATAGGGTGCAGCGAGATCCCCGGCAAGATTGCCGGAAAGGCAGTACACCGCAAGGGAAACAAGGCACAGGGGCAGGATCACACTCAAAGCTGTGGAGAAGCATTTTTTCTCATCTATCCCGCAGAGTTTGGTCAGCAGGGGCACCAATATCATGCCGCCCCCTGCACCGAACAGCCCATTGGCGATTCCGGCAGCTGCGCCGGCGATACACGCCTTCCAATTCCACCTTTTCATCCGCATCCCTCCCAAGGCAGTTTGACCCCGGGGGATTTTTTTATACCCTTTCCCAGTGTATCAAATGGCGGGGGAGGGAAATACTGTTATCATCAACCGGCCAATGCCGGGTGGAGGTAACAAAATGCAGGGCAAGGTAGAAATATGCGGCGTAAATACCAGCAAACTCAAAACCCTGAAGAATGACGAAATGATGGAGCTGCTGCGAAAAGCACAGGACGGTGATATGCAGGCGCGGCAGACCTTGGTGGAGGGGAATCTTCGGCTGGTGCTTTCTGTCATACAAAAGTTCCTTGGCAGGGGAGAAAATCCGGATGATTTGTTTCAGGTGGGCTGTATCGGTCTTCTGAAGGCGATCAAAAATTTTGACCTTTCTCAGAATGTCCGTTTCAGCACCTATGGGGTACCCATGATCGCGGGAGAGATCCGCAGATATCTCCGGGATTACAGTGCCATTCGGGTCAGCCGATCTGTGCGGGATACGGCTTACCGGGTGCTGCAGTGCAAGGAGGCCATGCTGGCCCAGACCAACCGGGAACCGAGTCTCGAGGAAATCGCAAAACAATTGGATATTCCTTTGGAGGAGGTCAGCGGGGCCATGGATGCCATTGCAGCGCCGGTGTCTTTGTATGAGCCGGTGTATTCCGATGGGGGAGATCCCCTGACAGTGATGGATCAGGTTTATGACACCAAGAATACGGACGAGCAGTGGATCGAACACATTGCGCTGCGGGAGGCCATCTCCCGGCTGGGAGAGCGGGAAAGACGGATTCTGGCACTGCGGTTTTATGACGGCAAGACCCAGATGGAGGTAGCCCAAAGCATCGGGATCTCCCAGGCTCAGGTTTCCCGGCTGGAGAAAAATGCACTGAGTGCCATACGAAAGAACATCAGTTCGTAACAATTGTGCCCTGCAGCGAAGATGCGCTGCAGGGCACAGGTATATTTTTACCATGAGCGTGGGAGAATATTGCCAGTGCGCTACATATGATGAATATGGAACGCAGAAAAACCAGATTCGCGGAGAGTGAAACGGATGGACACGAACGTAAAAAGAGGCGATATTTTTTATGCTGATCTGAGCCCGGTGGTTGGCAGCGAACAGGGAGGAACCCGTCCTGTCCTGATCATTCAGAATGACACCGGGAACCGGCATTCGCCTACGGTCATTGCGGCAGCGATCACAAGCCAGACAGGCAAAGCCCGTTTGCCGACCCATATCACCCTGTCAGGGCATGAGGTGGGGCTGAGTAAGGATTCCATCGTTCTGCTGGAGCAGGTACGCACCATCGATAAGCGCCGTCTGCGGGAACATATGGGCCATGTGGACGAGACGCTGATGACACAGGTGGACAATGCCATTGCAGTCAGCTTTGGATTGCGGGGGTAAGCCTTCTGAGCACAGAATAACATGAAGCAGATTTGCCGCACCGGAAGCTCCGGTGCGGCTATGTTATGCTCCAATACCCTATATTCTGAGCTCAGCGCGTTCGCCGCAGGGAAGCAGACGGATTGCCACGGCAGTGCAGTCGTCATCAGGCTGTTCTCTCCCTGCAAAAAGGCTGCGGGCCACATCCTCTGGGTGGAGGCTTTCACAGCTTTCCAGCCTGCGCTGGCTTTCCTTGTTGCCCAGGCCGTCACTGAGGAGGATCAGCACGCTGCCCCGATCCAGAGAAAAGCGGATCTGCTCCATTTCTGCACTTTGGCAAAGCCCCGGCGGAAGACTGGCTCCGCCCATGAAACGCAGCCCCTTCTGCCGCTTGAGATAGGATGGGGCAGCACCCCATTTATAGAGAATGGCGTCACCGGAGGTCAGATTGATCCGCAGAAGATCCACTGTGGAGAAGCAGCCGTTATCCCGAAGAATGTACACACTGTTGAGGGTGCTCAGCGCGCTTCCTGCATCAAGCCCTGCCAGAAGAAGCTGACGCAGCATGGCGATGGCCTGGGTGCTTTCCTGGGCGGCAGCACTCCCGCTGCCCATGCCGTCACACAGCAGCACATAGTAGGTGCCGGTGGGGCCTTCAAAGGCAGCACCCCGGTCGCCGGAGATGGTGCTGCCGCCCCGTCCGGAGGCCTGCACTGCGATCTGCGGGGTAAAGTTGACGGATACGGAGGGGGCATACAAACGGTCTGACAGCCGTTGCAGGAAGAAACCCATGACTTCATACTGCTTTTTTGCGGCATCGCGGGCTTCGTCCAGACGGCTTCTGAGACGGCGTTTGGCCCGCATATGATCCAAAGCATCATTGGTGGCGGTGACAAAGGCTTCTGCGTGGATGCACTGGGAAAGAAAACGCTGGGGGAAGTTCTGCAGCTCTGCATAGCCTTTGCTCTGAAACTCTGCGGCACACGCAGTGAGATCTTCGTACAGTTCCTGCCCTCTGATTTGCCAGCAGCTATGATATTTGGCACAGCTTTGGCATACCTGCGCGGCTGCGTTGTCAAAAATATCAGCGATTTCCCGCTTGTGGGAAGAAGGCGCTTGGGTCAGCATTTTTGCGGCCTGCAATAGGGCGTTCGATGCCTTTTCCAGCTCCTGCTGCACGGGATACTGGGGAAGTTTGGCGCGCTTTGGCATGGGCAGGAGGTTGTCCGCCGGGAGAAACAGGCCGAGGACTGCGCCTGCTGCGGCGCAGATGGAAAAGCTGTAGCTTTGCAGCCACAATCCGGCAAGGGCATATGCTGCGCAGACAAAGATACACCGGTGCAGCTTGTACCTTGGGTTTCTCCATTGATATAACAGGGCGGCAGGACAGAAAACAACGGCAAACGGCGCAGTATGGGGCATGACCAATGCCAGAGCGCCGCAGCCGGCTGCAGTGAAGCAAAGGCCGCTTGTGCTGCCGGCAGCCCAGGCAAGGGCAATGACGGCAGGATTGATGCCGCCGGGTAAACGTATTGCGGCCAGCCCTAGGAGAAGACCACAGCAAATGGCAAGCTCTGCGGCAAAAAGATGGTCCGCAGCTGCCTTTTCAAACACAAATGCGCCAATACAGGCGCAGGCAAGATGGATTGCCCAGCGGATCAATGCTGCGCCGGGCAGGGGATCCCCAATCAAAAGCAGCAGTCCGATGACCGCGGTTGCGCACAGAAGAATCAGGGGCATAAGCTGTTTTTGCGAAGGCTTAACCAAAAAGAATCTGCCGCAAAGAAGAATGGTGCCGATGGCATACAGGCCAAAGGCGTCAGCCAGCCCCCAGAACAGTCCAAACCCGAACAAAGCACCCAATGCGGCAGCGGATATGTATTTTTTATCACACACAGTTAAAAGACAAAGCCCCAGTGGAACCGGCCCGTAGCCAAAGGATATGCCGCAAAGAAGAAAGCTGACAACAAAATGTTTCACTGTAAGCTTACCGGGGCGTAAGGAATATAGCGTGCGCCAGATGAGGCGCCCATAGTAGAGGGCAGAGTGCGTTTTGGTGGATTGTTTCAAAGCATCCATCTCCCGAATCGTTTTTTCGATTCTAACACGGAATGCATGGCGCTTTTTGTCGCAGCAATGGCGCTCTTGTGTATGCAGAGAAAAAGGATTATAATTAGAGAGCCTCTGATCTTGCTGATTGCATCAGAGCTTCCTTAGAAAAACAAAACGATGGGGAGGAACATCATGGGACGAGAAGTTGAGATTAAACTGCGTGCAGAAGATGCCGGACAGCTGGAGAAAATATTTGCAGAGGTCAAAGCCTGTGACAACACCGCAGAGGAAAAAGAAATTGCCATGCATACCTGCTATTTTGACACCCGGGAGGGCACGCTGCGGGAACGGAAATGGACCCTTAGAACTCGTCGGGAAAATGATGACAATGTGCTTACCTTCAAAACAAAGGGCGACAACCACTGCCGTGGGGAATGGAGCCTGCAAAGAAGGGAAGGAAGTTTGCTGCCAACCCAGGAAGAGCTTCAGATGCTTGTGGATGATGGTGCGCCTGAGCTGCTGCTGGAACTGCATGGGCTGCAGGTGACCTGTGAGGCGGAATTTACCCGTAGGGCTGCCATGCTGACTTTTGAGGATGGAACCCAGATCGAATTGGCAGCAGATTGCGGAATACTGCGGGGAAGACAAACGCAGGAAGACTTCTGTGAGCTGGAACTGGAGCTTTATTCCGGCAGTTTTGAAAGAATGGAGGAGCTTGCAAAGGGCACCGGCCTTGCAGAGGAACCGATGAGCAAAGCGGCTCGTGCGATGAGATTGCGTTGAATATCAAAATGCTGTTGATTTAAGGGATTTTTTGGTTAAGTACAGGATTTTTATTGAGTTTTAAGATGGAAATGTTTGAAGTGATACTTGAAAATAGGCGAACAATCGATTATAATGAAACATGGATAAGTCTGCGCTCTGACAGGAATACATAGAAAGTAGGGCTCTATCATGTACGGAAAGAAACCGCAGGGATGGGTAAAACATAGTGACTTTATGCTGCTTGATTTATTCTGCCTGCATGCAGCATTTGTGGTGGCGTATATCATACGGCATGGATTTACCAACCCCTATGGAAACACATTTTACATCGGTATTGCCATCGTATATACCATTGTGGATGCCCTTGTAATGATTACCAACAGCACCATGAAAAATGTCCTGAAAAGAGGGTATTACATAGAATTTGTAAAAACCGTCAGGCATGTTTTCCTGGTTTCGCTGATTATGACCTGCTATCTGTTTTTCACGCAGGAAGGCGTAGAGTATTCCAGAATCACGTTTTTCCTTCAGGCAGGTTGCTATCTTGCAGCATCCTATCTTGTTCGCATTTTTTGGAAGCGAAAGCTGCTGAAAAGAAAGGTGGACACCCATTCGGCAGCAATGTATTTCATTACCACAGCAGATCGCGCCGAACCGGTGTTGGACTATTTTAAAAAGCACAATCATGGCGAGTATTCCATCCAGGGTCTTTGCGTCCTGGATCAGGACTGTGTTGGCCGGGAATTCTCCGGCGTATGTGTGGATGCAACCCGGGAATCTTTGCTGGAATACCTCTGCGATAAATGGATCGACGAGGTTTATATCTGCGTTTCCGAAAATTTTGAGGAGCCAAGAGAGCTGATTTCCGCCATCGCGGATATGGGCATTGTGGTTCATGTGGAGATCGAGCAGGTCAAAGCAGGGCAGTGGCAGCATCAGGCCATTGAGGAAGTTGCTGGCTCTACTGTGCGCACCCTCAGCATGACCATGGCTACGCCTGCACAGCTCTTTATGAAGCGGGTGGTGGATGTGATTGGCGGCCTTGCCGGCTGTATGGTCACGGCGGTTCTGACATTGATCCTTGCCCCAATGATTTATATCAAGTCTCCCGGCCCGATCTTTTTTGCACAGATCCGGGTGGGCAGAAACGGCAAAAAATTTAAGCTTTATAAATTCCGCAGCATGTATCCTGATGCTGAGGAGCGCAAGGCTGCGCTGATGAAGGAAAACCGGGTGAAAGACGGCTTGATGTTCAAGCTGGATTTTGATCCCCGGATCATCGGCGCAAAGAAGCTGCCGGACGGAACCGTAAAAAAAGGCGTTGGCAATTTCATCCGGGATTGGAGTCTGGATGAATTCCCGCAGTTCTATAATGTGCTGAAGGGAGATCTCTCCCTGTGCGGCACCCGGCCTCCCACCGTAGATGAATGGGAGAAGTATGAGCTGCATCACCGGGCTCGTCTGGCCATTAAGCCGGGCATCACCGGTATGTGGCAGGTCAGCGGACGCAGCAACATCACCGATTTTGATCAGGTGGTGGAGCTGGACAAACAATACATCAGACAGTGGAGCCTGGGCCTGGATTTCCGGATCCTTCTCAAAACGGTGAAGGTGGTGCTTGGCAAGGACGGCTCCATGTAATTTCCTGCATAGGAGCGGCATTTGATGGCAGACAGAAATAAAAAACTGAATATCGTCATGCTGGGACATAAGCGCATCCCCTCCCGGGAGGGTGGTGTGGAGATTGTTGTGGAAGAGCTTGCCACCAGAATGGCGGCGCTGGGCCATCAGGTAACCTGCCTGAATCGCACAGGCCGCCATGTCAGCGGCAAAGAGTTTGAGACGGACAGCCGGAAGGTATATCAGGGCGTGCGGATCAAGCGGGTGCTGACACTGGATAAGAAGGGACTTGCCGCCATGACGGCTTCTGTCACCGGTGCGATTGCAGCAGCCTTTGGGCCCTATGATGTGGTACATTTCCATGCAGAAGGGCCCTGTGCCATGCTATGGCTGCCTAAGCTTTTTGGCAAGCGCTGCATTGCCACGATTCACGGCTTGGATCATCAAAGAGCCAAATGGGGCAGATTTGCAAGCGCCTATATTATGATGGGAGAAAAATGTGCTGTAAAATACGCAGATGAGATCATTGTGCTCAGCCATGGCGTACAGCAGTATTTTCTCGATACTTACAGAAGACAAACAGTTATGGTGCCCAACGGGGTTTCCCGGCCGCAGTGCCAGGAGGCAAGGGAAATTACGGAGAAATTTGGCCTGAATAAAAATGGTTATATCCTGTTTCTTGGTCGACTGGTGCCGGAAAAGGGCATTACATACTTGATTGACGCATATCAGAAGCTGCATACCGACAAAAAGTTGGTGATCGCAGGCGGCAGCTCCGATACCCAAGGCTATGCCGCGCAACTGAAGGAGCAGGCAGGGGAGAATCCGCAGATCATCTTTACCGGCTTCGTGCAGGGCAGACTTTTAGAAGAGCTTTACAGCAACGCCTATGTCTATGTGCTGCCCAGCGATCTGGAAGGCATGCCCCTGAGCCTTTTGGAGGCCATGAGCTACGGCAACTGCTGTGTCACTAGTGACATTGAAGAATGCGCTGCCGTCATGAAGGATCACGGACTGGTGTTCTCCAAGGCAGATACGAAGGCACTGCAAAACCTTCTGCAGCGTCTTTGCGATGAACCGCAGACGGTGGCACACTATCAGGAACATGCCGCAGACTATATTACAGGCCGGTTCAACTGGGATG
>JAZRCV010000209.1:0-3055 GCA_045659925.1 Faecousia sp. | reverse complement strand
GCCTGCTTGACGGCGGCTGCCACGGCGTCCTTGACCCGGGGGTCAAAGGCGGCGGGGATAATGTGATCGGCGGAGAGGTCTTCTTCGGCGATCAGCGAGGCCAGCGCCCGGGCAGCGGCGACTTTCATGGCGTCGTTGATGTCGGAAGCGCGCACATCGAAGGTGCCGCGGAAAATGCCGGGGAAGGCCAGAACATTGTTGATCTGGTTGGGATAGTCGCTGCGGCCCGTGGCGATGACCCGGGCGCCGCCGGCTTTGGCTTCGTCGGGGTAGATTTCCGGGGTGGGGTTGGCGCAGGCGAAGATGATGGGATCACGGTTCATGCTTCTCACCATTTCCGTGGTGACGGTGCCGGGGGCAGATACGCCGATGAAGACGTCTGCGCCCACCAGCATATCCGCAATGGAGCCGGAACGGCATTCCAGATTGGTCAGCTGAGCCATTTCTTCCTTGATCCAGTTCAGGCCTTCGCGGCCTGCATAGGTGGCGCCCTTGCGGTCGCACATGGTGATGTTCTTATAGCCTGCGGACAGCAGCAGACGCACGATGGAAACAGCGGCAGCGCCTGCGCCGGAGGTGACGATGCGCACATCTTCCTTCTTCTTGCCAACCACCTTCAGGGCGTTGGTCAGACCGGCCAGGGTGATGACGGCGGTGCCGTGCTGGTCGTCGTGGAAAATGGGAATGTCGCAGCGTTCCTTGAGCTTGCGCTCGATCTCAAAGCAGCGGGGTGCGGAAATGTCTTCCAGGTTGATGCCGCCGAAGGAGCCGGAGAGCAGATATACGGTGTTGACGAACTCATCCACATCCTTGGTCTTGATGCAAAGGGGGAAGGCGTCCACATCGCCAAAGCTCTTGAACAGCACGCACTTGCCTTCCATGACGGGCATACCGGCCTCGGGGCCGATGTCGCCAAGACCCAAAACGGCGGTGCCATCGGTGATGACGGCGCACAGGTTGTGGCGGCGGGTCAGCTCATAGCTCAGAGCGGGATCCTTCTGGATCTCCAGGCAGGGCTGTGCCACACCGGGGGTGTAGGCAAGGCTCAGGGCTTCCTTGGTGTCGGCAGGAACGGTGGCTTTGACTTCGATCTTGCCCCGCCACTGGCGGTGCAGTTCCAGAGAACGTTCAGGGTAATTCATAATCTATCTCCTTTTTCTTTATCAACACAGTTTACAGCAGATGGGCGATCAATTCTTCCCGGGGAATGGGGGAAACATCCACGGGGGCAATGTCAAATACGGTCTTGCAGCCGCGGTCGCCCCGCTTTGCCATGCGGTCTACCGCACGGCAGAAGGCAGCCAGCACGCTGCCGGTGAATTCCGGGTTGGAATCCAGGGTCAGGGAATATTCGATGCACTGGCGATGCTCGCCGTTCACTCCGGTCACGCCGGTGCGGATGACGCTGCCGCCGTGGGGCAGGCCGCTGTGATCCCGGCGCAGCTCTTCCATGGTGATGAATTCCACGGTGGTATCATAATCGGCAAAGTAGCCGGGCATGGTGACGATGGTCTGGCGGATGGCTTCCAGATCGGCGCCCTCTTCTGCCACCACATAGCAGTCTCGCTTGTGCTTTTCCCGGGTGGTGAGCTGGGGATTTTCGCCGCTGCGAACCCGCTCCAGTGCCTCCGGCACCGGCACGGTATACTGGCGGGCATCCAGAACGCCGTCGATGCGGCGAATGGCATCGGAATGGCCCTGGGAAACGCCCCGGCCCCAGAAGGTATAGTCCTTTCCATCGGGCAGGACGGCCCCGGCATACATCCGGTTCAGGGAGAACATACCCGGATCCCAGCCGCAGGAGATCAGCGCCACATGGCCGCCGGCCTTTGCGGCTTCGTCCACCTTGGCATAGTGCTGGGGGATGCTGGAATGATTGTCATAGGAATCCACTACATTAAAATACTGCGCCAGCTCCGGCGTCATAACCGGCAGGTCGGTGGCACTGCCGCCGCAGAGCACCAGCACATCAATACGATCCTTCCACTGGGGAAGCTCTGCCGCTGCCACCACCGGCACATCTGCCGTGGCGATCTTCATAGAAGCGGGATCGCGGCGGGTGAACACTGCAACCAGCTCCATATCCGGGTTGCGGGTGATGGCATTTTCCACGCCCTTGCCCAGATTGCCGTAGCCATAAATACCAATTCTCATATGGGTTCCTCCTTATGATACAAAACGCACAGCGGAAGACCGCCATGATACATACCAATTCACCTTGAATTATAGTCTTGTTCGGGCGGCCTTGTCAAGAAAAACAATCATTTTCCGGCATGGTCGATTTTTTGAAAGAACTGTGCTATACTGTTGGAAAAGAGAGGGGGAATTGGTATGTTTTGTCCCATGCGCCGCAGCCGTCAGGCGCTTTGTGTGGAAGAATGTGAGGAAATTTTGCGCCATGGCACCTCCGGTGTGCTTTCCGTGGTTGGAGAAGATGGCTGGCCCTACGCAGTGCCCCTGAGCTATGTGTGGCAGGAGGGGGCGCTTTACTTCCACTGCGCCAAAACCGGGCATAAGCTCAATGCCATCCGGCACGATAGCCGGGTCAGCTTCTGCGTGGTGGGGCAGGATCGGGTGATCCCGGAGGAATACACCACTTATTACCGCAGTGTGATTCTGTTCGGTCGGGCACAAATCATGGAAGACCCTGCCCAAATCCGCACCGCCATCGAGGCACTGGCAAAAAAATATCACCCCGATGATCTCCCGGAACACCGGAGCCATACCATCGACCGGGAGCTTGCCGCCATGGTCATGGTAAAAATCACCCCGGAGCATATCACCGGAAAAGAAGCCATCGAACTCAAAAAGGCCGCAAGGCAACCCTGAAGTCCCTATGCGCACACAGGCAGATTTTCTGCAAAATCTGTCAGGTCTCACCGTAGGGGCGGATATTATCCGCCCGAAAAATGTTGCGATTTCGCCGATGATTTCGACAAAAACGCAATATTTTCTGCCGGGCGACCAATGGTCGCCCCTACATTCACAGAAGCAAGTGCCCTGTAATCTTCCAATCCCTAAACACATAGTTTTAGATGTTATATGGCACTACATA
>JAZRCV010000208.1:0-19597 GCA_045659925.1 Faecousia sp. | reverse complement strand
ATGGCATTCAAGAGGTCAGCGGTTCGATCCCGCTTATCTCCACCAAAAAGACCTGAAATCGAAAGATTTCAGGTCTTTTTCTGTTCTTTTTTGCGAAAAAGTTAAATAGGTTGCATTCAAGACTCATTCAAGGCAGCTGTTTAGACCTCTTGTATTTCACCTGAAAATCAAGCATTCAAAAGGTGGAATTTCATGATTTGCATCACAATGAGAAACTCCAACAAGGCAACTTTTGCATGGGTTTTTGAACTTTAAATTCAGCAGTCACAGCCGACACATTGCTTCCGGATGATTTGTCTTGATTCTGACGAGTAAAAACACCATGTCAATGGGCTGCGTGGGTAGACAAGGCATTCTTCCACGGCGGTGTCAGCAAAAAATGTTTTGTCTGCTTTTGGTGCTCACATTTTCTTCGATGGCCAGTACGCGTATGCGCAGCCTGCATCCGAAGTTGTTCCCTACCGTGAGGGGGAAGATTCCAGCAAGTAACATGTAGTAAAGCATCTGCATATATGCCAAAACGGACAGCCATATTGCTGTCCGTTTGACTACTTTGGTTTTATTTTTCTGCTTCCCAATCCTGTGCGAACAGTCCACCAGCACCGCCGGTATGGACGAACAGGACATTGTCATCTGGCTTGTAGAAACCCTCTCGTGCACGGCGCACCAAACCTGCGAACGCTTTGCCTGTGTAGCAGGTATCCAGCACGATGCCCTCCAGCTTCATCATCAATCCGATGGCTTCGTTGCCTTCATGAGAGGGAATGGAATAGCCGGGGCCACACATATCCAGCAGATCGGGTACGGGGATATCTACGGGAATATCCAGCAGATCCGCAGCTTCCTTCATCAGTTGGGGCACGATTACATCGAAGGGATCGTTATCCACCATGGAGCACATGACCCTGGTTTCGGGAAGATGGAGCTTTGCACCCAGCGCACATCCCGCCGCAGTTCCGCCGGAGCCGCAGGCGCAGACCAGATGGTCGAAGTGGACACCTGAATCTGCAACTTCTCTCATACAGTCGATGTAACCCAGAGATCCCAGTGCATTGGAGCCGCCGCAGGGGATTTTGTATACCTTGCGGCCCAGTTCCGCGCCGATCCGATCCATTTCCCGATAAATATCCTCGTAGCTGTCGGTATCCATATAGCGGACCTCAACACCCATCAGATGGTTCAGAATCTGATTACCCTTCCGAGCAGTGACACCCCGCTCTTTTAAAACCAGAATACAATCCATACCGAGACGCAGCGCACAGGCGGTAGTTAGCATGGCATGATTACTCTGGGCCTGACCGGTGGTCATAACAAGGTTGTAGCCTTGGACTTTAGCATCATACAGCAGATATTCCAGTTTTCTGACCTTGTTGCCGCCCAAAGCTACGCCACAAAGGTCATCCCGCTTGATCCAGACATTGGTTCCAAGTTCTCGGCTGATATTGGGCAGCCGATACATGGGAGTAGGAAACAGTCCCAGGAACTCTTTTTCAAAATGATTCAAAATCTCTTCCTCCTATCACAGTTGCATGACGTGTCTTAGTCCCATTTTACAGTTCCAGACTGGAATTGTAAACAGAATTCTTGTTGATTCAGACCGAAGAACAAAACGCATTATATTGGAAAGGCCACCCCACAGCTTGCGCTGCGCGGTGGCCTTTTTGTGGTAGGTTATATTCGGTTCAGGGGAGTTTTTCCGTCAAAGGCGGTGATTCGATACAGCCCCACCAGATATCGCCAGGTGCGGCGATCCAGTTCTCCGGTGGTGGGCAGGTCGGAGACTTGCTGCAGCCAGACGATGGCCTTTGTGGTGGCCTCGTCATTGCGGCCGTTCAGCTCCACCGGGGGTACTTCCTCCACCAGGCTTCCAATGGAGCGGAACATGGCCTGCACCAGATGGATGTGCTGATTATCCTCCCCGGGGACGATGCGCTGTCCCGGTTGCAGATAGATTTCCAGTGCCTGGGGTGACAGCAATTCCTCCACTGCGTCATAATACATGGCGATGATCTCATTCCATGTTGCCAAATCCACAACCCCGGTGGCGGGCAGCCGGGCATAGCGCTGCAGGGCAGTGACAGAGCGCATGGTGCTCATGCCGTATACCCCGTCCGGGATCACCGGGGGAATGTCGGGGTTTACTGCGGAGATCAGCCGCAGCATGGCCTGCAGACTGCGCACCGGTCTTCCGAGGAAAGCTGTTGATCCGTTCATTGCCCCACCTCCTGCGTTTCATCCCGGGTTCCCGGGGAAAGATCGTATCCGGGGAACTGCATCATCTGGCTGCGCTGTGCACCTTCGTTGGATAGGTCGGCATTTGCCTGCTGCAGGGTTCCTTCCACAGCCTCAAACTCGCTGTACATCCGGTTCCAGGTGGCGTCTCCCACCAATCCTGTCTGATTCAGCCCGGCCCACTGCTGGAAGGCCAGCACAGCCAGCCGGGTGGCGTTGTCAAAGTTGCCGGAAATTTCAGGAGCCGGAATCACATCAATGAACTGGGACAGCACGGAAAGCATGTATTGCAGCTGCCGCACATATTCTCCGCTGTTACCCTCCTGCAGCACATCCGGAAATTCCCAGTTGGCGGCTGAAAACTGCACCCCAAGGGATTGCAGCTCTGCCAGACGGTTCACTGCCACATAGATCCGGGTCATCTGATTCCATGTACCTTTCCCCACGATCCCGTCCACGGTGAGATCAAAGATGGACTGGAATGCCCGCACGGCATCCTCTGTCTGCTGCCCAAAGATCCCGTCCACGGGGTTGATCTTCGGAATGGCTGGGTAATTTTGGGAAACCCGATTGAGAATGAACTGCATCCTTGCCACATCCGCACCGGTATCACCCCGGCGCAGAGGGGTGCCGGGGTAGGAGGGAGCAGGGCTTTGGATGGGGGCATTGGGGACAATCTCCACATTGTCGCCGTAATAAGTGCGGACGATCTGCACGGAGTCATAGCCCTGCTGTGCCAGAGATTGGGAACCCCACTGGCTGAGACCGGCACAGGTGACGGTGGTGCCGTTGCAGAATTTTGCTGCCAGTGGCTCCACAAAGCCCTGACGCCGCAGGTAATCGTTAAACACCTCATCCACAATGCGGTCAATGGATTCAAACGTGCTGCGTCCGTTTACAAAACTCTGGTCGTAGGCGGTGGAGGAGGTGATATCAAAGTCATAGCCCCGGCTGCGGTAGTATTCCAGATAGACCCGGTTTAGGGCAAAGGACACGATGGCCAATATATTGGCCCGCAGAGCACTTGGCTCCCAGGTGGGGTAAACCTCACTGGAAGCCACATTTTTTACATAGTCAATGAAAGGCAGTGTCACATTAGGGGCATTGGTGGATGGAGCACCCAGATGTACAGTGATGGTTTCCGGAATGGAAGGTATGGTTTGGATCATATGAAACCTCCCTTGCCTTACAGATTCTGCGCCGGCGTGTCGATGAGCTCTTCGGGAGATACGCCCATCATCGGTGCCGGAAGGGGAACGAAATTGATATTCTGCAGGGTTACCACTCCGGCAAAAACTTGGACATTGTCTATGGTGACTCGTTCATAGTCCGGATGCTCGGCAATGATGTTCACAAGCCGGAAGGGAACCGGACTGCTGCCGTCATCCGGCTGCTGGCTGGCAGCGGAATCCGGGGTTTCCAGCACAACAGGTGGGGTTTTGCCGCTGGAATCGCTTTTTCGCAGGGCCAGAAGCCGCATATTTCCCATTTCGCCCGGCTCAAAGTAGGCAACGGTAGCATTCTCCACGGGAAGACTGGCATTGGATGTGCGGGTTTGCGTTATGATGGTGCCCGAAGCCATAGCACTCCTCCTTGCATTTCTGGATGCGATAGCCTATGCCGTAAAAAGTGGAAATAGACCTCCTATATATTTTAGCTGGAATATATGCGCGGCTGAATTGTCAATTCCCATTATGCTGCGCCTGTTCTTGCGTATGATACTTTGCTATGATATAATTCTGGCAAGAGACGGAAAATGGAGGATCCATCATGAAAAAAGGATTGATTATGGAAGGCGGCGCCATGCGCGGGATGTTCACCGCCGGTGTGATCGATGTGATGATGGAGCATGGCATCGAATTTGATGGCGCCATTGGTGTATCCGCCGGTGCGGCATTTGGCTGCAATTATAAGTCAAAGCAGATCGGTCGCGTGATCCGCTATAACACCCGCTTCTCCAAAGATAAGCGGTACGGCGGATTCCGGGTGCTGCTGAAAGAAGGCAACTTCTACAGCAAGGAGTTCTGCTATGAGACAGTCCCTCTGAAGTACGATATTTTTGACTACGACACCTACGAAAGCAACCCCATGGCATTTTACATTGTCTGCACAGATGTGGACACCGGCAAAGCGGAATATCATAAGCATGAAAGCCGCAACGACCATGGTTTGGAATGGATCCGGGCTTCCGCGTCCATGCCCCTGGTTTCCCAGATGGTGGAGATCGACGGCAGACGGTATCTGGATGGGGCGCTTGCAGATTCCATTCCTGTGCAGTTTTTCGAGTCCATCGGCTATGACCGCAATGTGGTGATTCTGACCCAGCCTCTGGGTTACCGAAAAAAGAAGGACAGCCTGTTTGGGCTGATGAAGCTATACTATCGCAAATTCCCGAAGCTGGTGGAGGCTATGGCCACCCGGCATCTGCAGTATAATGCCACGCTGGATTATATTGCCAGCCGGGAGCAGGCAGGGGAGCTTTTGGTGATTCGTCCTTTAGAGAAGCTGCCCATTGGACGGACAGAAAAGGATCCCGCCAAGCTTCGTCAGGTTTATGAGATCGGGCGACAGACTGCAGAAGCCAGAATTCAGGAGATCAAGGATTACTTGTGTGAGAATGGAAAGAAGTGAGTGCGTGGAAATTCAGGCTGTCATCTTTGACATGTATGAAACACTGGTGACACAGTTTTGCAGCCCCTTATATTACGGCGCACAGATTGCGCAGGATTTGGGATTGACCCCGGAGAACTTCCTGCCCGGTTGGCGCAGCACAGAGGAAGCCAGAGCCACAGGGAAAAAGACTTTTGAAGAGGTCATCGCGCAGCTTTTGCACGATCACGGCATCTATACTCCGGAGGGATATCGGAGTGTTGTGGAAAAGCGCACCAACATTCAGGCGGACTGCTTTTCCCATCTGCATCCCCAGATTTTGCCTATGCTGTCACGATTAAAGGAGAAGGGGATCAAGATCGGTCTGATTACCAACTGCTTTTCTGAAGAGGCAAAGCTGATTCGGGAGAGCAAGCTGTTTTCCTATTTTGATGCACCCTGCCTTTCCTACGAATTTGGCGTCCGGAAGCCCGACCCTGCCATCTACCGCAAATGTATGGAGAAATTGGGCATTTCGGCAGAAAACTGCCTGTATGTGGGGGATGGCGGCAGTCAGGAACTGGAAACTGCCAGAGCATTGGGCATGCAGGCTGTGCAGGCGGTCTGGTATCGCCGGAGTGATTTTGAGAACTATCAGGCAGCCATCCGCCCGGACTTTGCGAAGATTTCAGAGCCGATGGAGCTGCTGATGCTTATCAAATAAGAGACAATCGGAGGAATGTAATATGAGAAAGAATTTTGGCGCAAAGGCCATGTGCTATCCCATGCCTGTCTTTATCATCGGCACCTACAATCCCGATGGTACCCCCAATGCCATGAATGCTGCCTGGGGCGGTATCAGCGAGGAAACGGAGATCACCATCTGCGTGGACTCCGGCCACAAGACGGCAAAGAACCTGATGGAGCGCAAAGCTTTCACCGTGTCCATGGCAACGGCGGAATATATGCGCGGGTGTGACTATGTTGGGATCGTCTCCGGCAACAAGGAGCCGGATAAGTTCCAAAAGGCCGGGTTCCATGCCACCAAGTCGGAATTTGTGGATGCACCCCTCATTGACGAGCTACCCATGGCATTGGAGTGCGAAGTGATCTCTTATGATGAAGACAGCTGCCGTTTGGTGGGGCGTATTGTGAATGTCTGCATCGACGAAGCTGTTCTGGGTGACAATGGAAAGGTGGATGTGGCAAAGCTTCAGCCCATCACCTATGACCCCATGAATCATCACTATCTGGTGCTGGGAGAGAAGGTCGGACAGGCCTTTCAAGATGGCATGGAACTGAAATAAATAGAACAAAAGCGTCCCTGCGGTTATCCGGCAGGGACGCTTTGCATATAGCGTACATATTTGCAACATAATAAAATATCTGAATACCGGGAGAGAGCTTTATGTGTACCGCAGTTACCTATCAAACCAAGGACTTTTATTTTGGCAGAACACTGGATTATGAGTTTTCCTACGGCGAAGAGGTTACCATCACGCCAAGAAATTTCCCTCTGCCGTTCCGTGGTGTGGATACCATGCACAGCCACTATGCCATGATCGGCATGGCCCATGTGGTGGAGGATTATCCTCTTTATTATGATGCGGTGAATGAAAAAGGGCTGGCCATGGCGGGGCTGAATTTTGTGGGCTATGCGGATTACAAAGCGCCGGTACAGGGGAAGGATAACATTGCCCACTTTGAATTGATACCATGGATTATGGGGCAGTGCGGCAGTGTGGCACAGGCTCGCACCCTTTTGGAAAAGATCAATCTGACTAATGTGCCGTTTTCTGAGGAATTGCCTGTGGCACAGCTGCACTGGATCATCGCCGATCACCACGAGGCCATTACCGTAGAGTCGGTGAAAGAGGGAATTCGGATCTATGATAATCTGCCGGGGGTACTAACCAATAACCCGCCCTTTGATGAGCAAATGCTTCAGCTCAATAATTTTATGCATTTGTCCACAAGGGATCCGGTAAACACCTTTTCATCAAAACTTTCTCTTCTTCCTTACAGCCGGGGCATGGGAGCATTGGGCTTGCCCGGCGATCTGTCTTCCCAGTCCCGGTTTGTCAGGGCTGCCTTCGTGAAGCTGAATTCCGTGTCCGATGTCACGGAATCCGACAGCGTGAACCAGTTTTTCCACATTTTGGGGGCGGTAGAGCAGCAGCGGGGCTGCTGCGAGGTAGGGGAGGGGAAATATGAAAAAACCATCTACACCTCCTGCTGCAATACCGATAAGGGCATCTACTATTACACCACCTATGGCAATCACCAGATCACAGAGGTAGGCATGTACCGGGAGAAGCTGGATGATTCCTTTCTGATCCGCTATCCTCTGATCACCGGAGAGCAGATCCACCGACAGAATTAAAATCCGGGCGGCATTTCCCATGCCGCCCGGTAAGTTCGTTATTCTGCTTCTTCTGCATTTACCACGATATTGTCAGTCCCGTGGGATGCGAACTCATCGATGTAATCTTCCATGCGGGATACCAGTTCATCATAGTTTCCGGAGTTGATCTCCGGGTAGCCCATATCCCGCCGGGCAAGCTCTTCTGCCAGCACATCATAAAATACACAGTCTTCATAGTTTACAATGGCTTCGTGGATGCCGCCGTCATTAAAGGCCTGAGAGGGGACGGGGTTTCCCTGATAGTCCTCCACAAGGGCATCCATCGGGGTATTGCGGCACAGGGCGAAGAGCTTGCTTTCCACATGATCGTAGTCCTCAAAGCGGTCATCACCCCGGGTGGAGTTCAGGATCCAGTTGCCGATGTACACCATGTCCAGCAGACGCCGGAATTCCTTGGCAGTCAGTTCGATCTTCATACAAGCCCTCCTTTGTGTGATTTGTTGACGATTTTCCGCAGACAGCAGTTATTATACCGCACCATCAGATAAAAATCCACCTAAAATGGTCGAGATATGTAAATTTGACTTGTATTTATTGTCATAATCGCATATGATATAGAAGTAGTATTGTGTCTATTCATTGATCGGCATCCCCATGCCGAAGAAAGAAGGTAAATCCAATGAAGAAACGAAATGTTTGCGTGCTCTTTGGCGGCGTATCCCCGGAGCATGAGATATCGCTTCGTTCAGCGGAGTGTATTTTAACGAATATTGATAAGGAACGCAATCATGTCATTCCTGTGGGCATTACCCGGGAGGGTACCTGGATCCGCTTTGCAGGTACCGACTATAGCCTGCTTCCCAAGGGAACCTGGGCGGATGCGCCGGGCTGCTGCCGCTGTGCTTTGTCTCCCTCCAGAGGAGATGGCCTTGTTTGCTTTGAAGAAGATGGCGTGCGCTTTGAACCGGTGGATGTGGTATTCCCGGTGCTCCACGGCGAAAATGGAGAAGACGGCTCTATGCAGGGCCTTTTCCAGATTGCGGGCATTCCCTTTGTAGGCCCGGATGTGGCGTCCTCTGCTGCCTGCATGGATAAGACCATGACGAAGCTGATGATCGACCGCACCACCGTTCGTCAGGCCGGATGGCGGCTTGTGACCCGCCATACCATGGGCACAGACGAAGAAGCTGTGATGGATGAGATTGAGAATGCCTTTACTTATCCCGTGTTTGTTAAGCCTGCGGGGACCGGCTCCTCTGTGGGTGTTTCCAAGGCAAGAAACCGGGAAGAACTGCGTACATCCCTTCTGCATGCCCTCAAGTTTGACCGCAAGGTACTGGTAGAGGAATTCATCCACGGCCATGAGGTGGAGGTTGCTGTTCTGGGCAATCTGGATCCTGTTGCATCTGTGTGCGGCGAGATCATCTCGGGTGCTGATTTCTATGACTATGAGGCAAAGTATGTCTCCAATACCTCCTCCACCGTAATTCCCGCGCAGATTTCTGCAGAACTGGCGGAAAAGGCGAGGGAGGCTGCGGTGACGGTATACCGCACCATGGGCTGCCGCGGTCTGAGCCGAGTGGATTTCTTTGTTACTTACGAAGGTAATGATGTGGTCTTTAACGAGATCAATACCCTCCCCGGGTTTACATCTATTTCCATGTATCCGAAGCTCTTTGAGGCAAGCGGGATCCCCTGTGATAAACTGATTGAAACATTATTGGAGCTGGCGCTGGAGGCATGAAAAAAGAAGTAGTAATTTCCATTCGGGGCACACAAACCACCCCCGATGGCGAACCGGAAACCATTGAACTCACCACCGTGGGCACCTTGGAGCAAGTGGAAGGCCGCACCATTCTGAGTTATCAGGAGAGCGACCTGACGGGTCTGGCCGGTACCACCACCTCCTTTTATATTGAACCCGGCAGGATCGTACTGGAGCGCACTGGTACCGTAGAATCTGTGATGGAGTTTGAGGAAGGGAAGTGCAGCGAGTCCCTTTACCGCATTGCAGAGGGCGCACTGCTGCTTCGGGTGTATGCCCGGAAGATGGAAGTGCACCTGCAGAGCATTCCCGGGTGGTTTTCCCTGACCTATGGCATTGAAATCGAGGGTACCTCAGCAGGACTCATTGATTATCATATTACGGTGCAGCAGGAAGCATAAATGGATAGATATAACGGCAGCGTGCTGATGCTCAGCGCGCTGCCGCTTTTGGTTAGAGCGTTTGAAGTTTACGCAGTTTGTTTTCGTCTGTGATTTCTATGGTGCCGCGGGTGAGATGCACCATTCCTTCCGTCTGAAAATAGCGAAGCATTCTTGTCACCACTTCCCGGGCGGTTCCCAAGTGGTTGGCAATGATCTCGTGGGTGATCTTTAAACAATTTGTGCCTTCAATGGAAGCTTCTTCCAGTAAGAAGGCAGAGAGCCGCTTGTCAAAGCTCTTCCACATGATCTGCTCCATCAGCCACATCAGCTCGGAAAAATTGCTGCTGAGTAAGCTGCGGGCATAATTTGACACGGCGATGGATTCATCCATGATGTTTTTAAACAGGCATGCCGGAATGCTCCAAAATTCGCTGTCCTTTTCCGCCTCAATCATCACATTGAACTGCATGTCCGGCATCACGCAGGAGGCACTGAGCAGGCTGTTGTCGTATTCAAACAACCGGCTGATGGTGATTTCACGACCGTCTTCCGACAGAATAAAGGAGCGCAGCTGACCGCTTTGAATGATGACAAAACCAAGACACTCCGCGCTGCTGTCATGAATGATGGTTCCCTTCTTCACGGCTCTGAATTCAATCACATCGGCAATTGCGTTCTGCTGCTCCTGCGTCAGCTTATCCCAGAAGGGAAGATACTGAGAAAAGACCATATTTTCGCCCCCTTTTCTTTGAATACAGTATAAATTTATCTGAATGGGATGTCAAGAGCACAGCACAACAATCCGCCGCAGCACTTTTTCTTGCAATTCGGACTTCTTATGGTATGATACAGGAAAGGGGGTGGGATAGGTGAAAGACAATCATTTTGAATTTCGTATGACCGAAATAAAACACGGCTGGATTTTTGCACAGGTAAATATTCTCGGCCATACCATTGATCTGGCAAATTCCTATTTGGGCGGTCTGGAATTACCCAAAGCCCTTGTACGGGCAAGCCATGCACTTCTCACCGGCAGCGCATCGTCTGAGTGGCTGTGCTGGCATGGGGAATCAAGAGCGCAGATCTGGCATATGGAGAAATCCGGCGACCATCTTTGCTTGGACATCTATGAGGCTGGTAGCTCCTTTGGCCTGCCTGTTTGCGGAGGGGAACTTGAAAGATATGTTCATCATACCGAGCCTGCCATAACTGCCAAGGTGGATGTTTTCGCCTTTGCAAATAGTATTTGCGAGGCATTCAAGGATTATCGATACGGTGATGCCCTTGCCCAGTGGCAGAACAGCGAATTTAAGGACTATTTTCCGCAAGAAGAGTATAAGGCATTGAGAAAGGCATTGCGAAACAGATGTATTACCCCTGTCATTAATCAGCCTATTATAATGAATGAAAGGTTTAGGTTGTAGTCTTATGGTTAATTCTATGTACAATGATGGAGATTGCAAACCGAAAAAAATTCTCTGGCCATTCTGGACAGAGCTTGCGTTTGTAATCTTTTTGCCATTTATGGTCTGGCACGCGAATACGCCGACAAACATTTTGAATTCAAGTGGAGCATGGAAGCTGCTTGAGACAATTGGTCTTTTAGGTTACGATCTTTTCCTCTTTTTTGGAATACCGCTGGGTGTCATCGGCATTGTTGCAGCAAGAAAGATGAATACTCTGCGTACAGCAACAAAAGTAATTTCGATTGTAAATCTGAGCATAGGAGCGATTGAAGTCATCTTAGTGTCTGTCCTGTTCTGCTTTGCGTTTTTTGGCGGAATATCCGTTTGATGCGTTGATAAAAAATAAAAACTTTTTATGAAAGCTGGAAATACCTGTTGTCAAAAAGGCATAATTATTATAGAATAGGAGGGAAACAAGAAAAGGGAGTGTTCTACTGATGCAGGAACTCAAATACAAAAGAATCCTTTTAAAGCTCAGCGGTGAGGCCCTTGCGGGCGATGCTCACAGAGGGCTTGATTTTGATGTGATCGGCAGTGTTTGCGATGTGATCAAGCGCTGCGTGGAGATCGGTGTGCAGGTTGGCATCGTTGTGGGCGGCGGCAATATCTGGCGCGGCCTGAAGGACGGCGGCGACCGTATGGAGCGCACCCGCGCCGACCATATGGGCATGCTGGCTACGGTCATCAATTCTCTGGCACTGGCAGACAGTCTGGAGCAGCGGGGCGTGCAGGTCCGAGTGCAGACCGCCATTGAGATGAACCGGATCGCAGAACCTTACATCCGTTCCAAGGCCATCCGCCATCTGGAAAAGGGCCGTGTCGTGATCTTCGGCTGCGGCACCGGCAACCCCTTCTTCTCCACGGATACCGGCGCTGCCCTGCGTGCGGTGGAGATTGGCGCTGATGCCATTCTGCTGGCGAAAAACATTGACGGTGTTTATTCCGCAGACCCTGCCAAGGATGCAACTGCGGTAAAATACGACGAGATCAGCTATGATGATGTGCTCAAGGCACATCTGATGGTCATGGATACCACGGCAACCTCCCTCTCCATGGACAATCATATGCCGATTGTTGTCTTCGCACTGAAAGACCCCGAAAATATTTTGCGTGTCATCAAAGGTGAAGAGATTGGCACGATCGTAAAGGAGGAAATTTAAATGGTAGATTTCAAGGATTACACAAGAAAGATGGAGCGCACTCTGGATGTGCTGCAGGAAGAGTTCGGCGCTGTCCGTGCCGGCCGTGCCAACGCCCGTGTACTTGACCGCATCAGCGTGGAATACTATGGCAGCGAAACACCGATCTCTCAGGTGGCCTCCATTTCCTCTCCGGATCCCCGCACTCTGGTGATCCAGCCCTGGGACGGCAGCCTCCTCAAGGCCATTGAGAAGGCCATTCAGGTCAGCGATCTGGGCATCAACCCCCAGAATGACGGCCGTATCATCCGCCTTTCCTTCCCCATGCTGACGGAAGAACGCCGTAAGGAACTGACCCGTCAGGTGAAGAAGTACGGCGAAGACGGCAAGGTTGCCATCCGTAATGTCCGCCGCGATGCTATGGACTACATCAAGGCACTCAAGAAGAAGAGCGAGATCACCGAAGACGATCAGAAGAAGGCCGAAAAGGATCTGCAGGATTTGACCGACAAGTTTATCAAGAAGGTCGATGCAGCCTGCGCCGTGAAAGAAAAGGAACTGATGGAGCTTTAAGATTTAAGCTTTCAGCTTTGACATCGCCCGGAGGAATTTATTTCCCCCGGGCGAAAAGCTGTGATAACAGAGGGGAAGGGAAGTTCCCTTTGTTATGACAGCTTTTGTATAATTTTAAATGTAAAGGATACATTATGGGAATTTTTTCTAAGAAAACTCAGAGCCCGACTCTCCAGACGGCAGACCGTCCGGTACCCCAGCATATCGCCATCATCATGGACGGCAACGGCCGCTGGGCCACCCGCCGCTCCATGCCCCGCTACGCAGGCCATGCCGTGGGCGCGGAAACCTTCCGCACCATTGCCAACTACTGCAAGTCCATCGGGGTAAAATATCTTACGGTTTACGCCTTTTCCACCGAGAACTGGAAGCGCTCTCAGGAAGAAATTGGCGCCATTATGAAGCTTTTGGGTAATTACCTCCGGGAAGCCCTGCAGGATATGGATAAGAATCAGGTTCGCTTTGTCTTTTTTGGCGACCTCTCCCGGCTGAGTGATGATCTGCGGGAGCTTTGTCTCCTTGCCCAGGAACGGTCTAAGGATTATGAGGGCGTGCAGGTGAATTTCTGCCTTAACTACGGCGGTCGGGATGAGATCCTGATGGCGGCTCGGAATTTTGCCAGAGCCTGTGTGGAAGGGAAGGCCAACCCTGAGGATCTGGATGCAGCCCAGTTCTCTTCCTGCCTCTACAGCGCAGGTGTTCCGGATCCGGAGCTGATCATCCGCCCCAGCGGAGAGATCCGTACATCAAATTTCCTGTTATGGCAGTCGGCCTATAGTGAATATGTATTTACAGACGTCCTCTGGCCGGATTTCACCCCGGAGGATCTGGAAAAAGCCATTGCGGAGTATAACGGACGCTCCCGCAGATTTGGAGGAGTAAAAAAATGAAAGTCAGAATCATCGCTGCAGCAGTGGCATTGCCCCTGCTCCTGATTGTTTTGCTCGTCTTACCCACCGTTGCAACTGCCATTTTGTTCGCTGCCATGGGCGCCCTTGCGGTATGGGAGCTGCTGTATGCCACCGGCCTGGTTCGGCATCTTCGTCTGCTCATTTATTCCATGGTGATGGCAGCGGCCATGTCCTTCTGGAGCTGGCTTTCCTGTCCCCATGGGTTTGCAGTTCTGCTCCTGACTGCCTATTTCATTGCCCTTGCTGCAGAGTTGGTTTATGCCCATGCCAAGCTGCCCTTTACCACGGTCTGCGTTGCTGCCTTTGCAGCGCTGATTGTGCCGGGTCTGCTGACTGCCATGGTGCGCCTTTTGATGATGGACAATGGACGGTTTCTGATTTTAGTTCCCTGCATCATTGCCTTTTCTGCTGACACCGGCGCTTATTTTGCAGGCCGTGCCTTCGGCACAAGAAAGCTTGCTCCCATTGTCAGCCCCAAGAAAACGGTGGAAGGTGCCATTGGCGGCATCGTCAGCGCCATGGGCGGTATGTTCCTCTATGCCCTGGTGCTTCGCTTCGGATTCCGCTTTGATGTGAATTTTATTTATGCGCTGCTGTACGGTGCCCTTGGTTCTATTGGCTCCATTCTGGGCGATCTGGTGTTTTCTGTCATCAAGCGTCAGGTGAAGCTCAAGGACTATGGCAACCTGCTCCCCGGTCACGGCGGTATACTCGACCGGTTTGACAGCATGGTGGTGGTAGCTCCTCTGGTGGAGGCCATGATGATGCTGCTGCCCTTTGCGGTGCGCTTTGACATTTGATTTTTCGATAAGAGGTAATACCCATGACAAAACAGCTTGTGATCCTTGGCAGTACCGGCTCCATTGGCCGTCAGACCCTTGATGTTGTGCAGCATCTGCCCATTCAGGTTTGCGCCCTTGCAGCAGGAACCAATGCAGAGCTTTTAGCCCAGCAGTGCCGGGTGTTTCAGCCTGCCCTTGCCGTAATGGGCACAGAGGAAGCAGCCAAGGAACTGAGAAACCTCCTTGGCGATCAGAAGATCGACATACTCGTGGGAGAAGCGGGTATGATAGAAGCAGCAAAGCTTCCTCAGGCGGATACCGTGATCACCTCTGTGGTGGGCACGCTGGGTCTTCGTCCCACCCTTGCGGCCATCCGTGCAGGCAAGCGCATTGGCCTTGCCAATAAAGAGACGCTGGTGTGTGCCGGCTCCCTTGTTATGGCGGAAGCCAAGCAGTGGGGTGCGGAGATCATTCCCGTGGACTCTGAGCATTCTGCCATTTTCCAGTGCCTCATGGGATGCCGTGATCGTGCGCAGGTAAAGAAGCTGATTCTGACCTGTTCCGGCGGTCCCTTCTACGGCATGAGCCGGGAAGAACTGTCCACAATGAGCAAAGCGGATGCCCTGCGCCATCCCAACTGGAATATGGGTCCCAAAATCACCATCGACAGCGCCACATTGATGAACAAGGGCCTTGAGGTGATTGAGGCCATGCACCTTTATTCCATGCCTCTGGAGCGTATTGAAGTTGCGATCCATCGGCAGAGTGTGGTGCACAGTCTTGTGGAGTTCTGCGACGGCGCCATCATGGCCCAGCTTGGTGTGCCGGATATGCGCATCCCTATTCAGCTTGCCCTGACCTATCCTGACAGAGCTTGGTGCCCTGCACCGGAGCTGGATCTGTTCTCCTGTGGCGCGCTGGCATTTGCAAGGCCGGATCTGGAAACCTTTGGCTGCTTGCGGCTTGCACTGCAGGCTGCAAAACAGGGCGGCACCGCCTGCGCCATCATGAATGCGGCCAATGAGGCGGCTGTGGGTCTGTGCCTTGAAGACAAGATCCGAATTACGCAGATCGAGGAGCTTGTGGCGGCAGCGATGGCTGCGGTTCCCGTTACCCCGGGAGAGAGCCTTGAGGAGATCCTTGGGGCAGACCGAATGGCCAGAGAAGAAGTGCTGCGTCAATTCTCCAAACTCTGATAAAAGAGGCGTTTGATTCATGTATATTCTTATTGCAATTCTTGCCTTTGGTGTGCTGATTTTTGTGCATGAACTGGGGCATTTTATTGCGGCAAAGTCATTGGGGGTTAAGGTCAATGAGTTTGCCATCTGCATGGGCCCGGCGATCTTCCAGAAAACAGTAGGGGAGACCACCTATTCTCTTCGTACCATTCCCATCGGCGGTTACTGCGCCATGGAAGGGGAGGATGAAGCCAGCGATAACCCCCGGGCCTTTACCAGTGCCAAATGGTGGAAGCGGCTGATTATTTTAGCAGCCGGTGCATTTATGAACTTTGTCATTGGTTTTTTGATCGTCCTGCTGCTGTATTGCGGTGCACAGGGCTTCAGCACTACCCAGGTTGCTGAATTCCTGCCGGATAGTCCCATGGAAGTCCATGGAATGCAGGAGGGAGATTATTTTTATTCCATTGATGGAAACAGGGTCTATACCCTGACGGATATTAAGTTGCACCTGAGCCGCAATACCACGGGAAAGTGTGACCTTGTGGTGCTGCGAGACGGCAAAAAGGTGGAAATGCCGGATTTCACCCTGGAAAAGAAAGAATATGAGACGGAGAACGGGAAAGAACTCCTCTACGGCTTTACCCCCGCCTATGAAGAGGCGACCCCTTCCGCAGTAATCCGATACAGCTGGTATACCTGCATGGATTTTTGCCGGATGGTCTGGTTAGGACTTGAAGACCTGATCACCGGCAGAGTGGGCCTGAACGAAATGGGCGGCCCGGTTGCCATTGTCAGCACCATGTCTGAGGCCGGTAAGGCTGCGAAGAACATGGCAGAGGGCATACAAGATGTGCTTTATCTGACTGCCTTTATTGCAGTCGATCTGGCGGTTATGAATATGCTGCCGATTCCCGCACTGGACGGCGGACGGATTTTCTTCCTGCTGGTCACGGCAGCAATCGAAGGCATCACACGCAAAAAAATTGATCCCAAATACGAAGGCTATATTCATGGTGCAGGCATGATCCTGCTGCTGCTGTTTATGGCGTTTATTACACTCCACGATGTGTGGAAACTGATGTTCAGGTGAGATTATGAGAAATATTACACGACAGATTAGCGTGGGGGATGTGCTCATCGGCGGCAATGCGCCGGTGTCCATCCAGTCCATGCTGAATATTAAAACCACGGATGTTGCGGGCTGTCTTGCCCAGATCAAGGCGCTTTCTGATGCAGGCTGCCAGATTGCCCGCCTTGCCATTCCTGATATGGAAGCGGCACAGGCCTTTGGGAAGATTGTGGAGAAGTCTCCGCTGCCTTTGGTGGCAGATATCCACTTTGACTATCGCCTTGCCATTGCTGCAGCAGAGGCTGGTGCCAGCAAGATCCGCATCAACCCTGGCAACATCGGCGGCGAAGACCGGGTAAAGGCAGTGGTGGACTGCTGCCGAGCCCATAAGATTCCCATTCGCATTGGTGTCAATGGCGGCAGTCTGGAGAAAAGACTGCTGGAGCACTATGGCAGTCCCACGGCTCAGGCACTGGTGGATAGTGCGTTTTCTCATATTGCTCTTTTGGAAAACTGCGGCTTCTTTGATATCTGCGTTTCCATGAAATCCTCCGATGTGCCGGTGATGATGGAGGCATACCGCCTGTTCTCTGAGCGGTCAAGCTATCCTTTGCATGTGGGCGTGACGGAGACGGGAACAGAGTATATGGGCACCATCAAATCTGCCGTTGGCATTGGCGGCCTTCTTTGCATGGGCATCGGTGACACGATTCGTGTATCCCTTACCGCTGATCCTGTGCATGAGATCGAAGCGGCAAAGGCCATTTTGCGTGCAGCCGGTCTTCGCAAAGAGGGTATCAATATTGTTGCCTGTCCCACCTGTGGACGGACACAGATCGACCTGATCGGCCTGACCCGTCAGGTGGAGGATACCCTGAAGGATTGTAAAAAGAATCTGACCGTTGCCGTTATGGGCTGTGTGGTCAATGGTCCCGGTGAGGCACGGCAGGCGGATTTGGGCATTGCCGGTGGCGATGGCTGCGGCGTGCTGTTTGTCAAGGGAGAACTCCGGGAAAAAGTTCCCTATGACGCCCTGCTTCCCACACTTCTTGAATATATTGACAAAATGTGATTCCCTGTTTTAGGAGCTTTATGAATTCTGAACTTGGTTTTTCTGCCATGTTTTCCAGATTTGATCCCCAGGAAGCCCTGCGGCCTCTTCTGGATGATATGCGGATTTTGGATGTGCAGCTTGATGCACAGTTTCGTTCTATTGTGGTTCAGGTGCGCTGCGGAAATTATTATTCCGCAGCGCTGTTCCGCATGTGCGAAAAGGAACTTGCGAAAGCCTATCAGCTTCGCAAGGTGCAGATTCTGCCGGTATTCTCCCTGAATGCTCTGAAGAATGTGGATCCCCAGGATCTGACCCGGGTGCTGACGAGTGCTTATTCTCCGGCTCGCGCGATTCTGGCGGGTGCCCGCTGGGAACCGGATCCGGAGCATCGGCTCGTGAATTTACACTTACAGGCAAATGGCGTCAGTGAGTTGAAGCCCCACCTGAAGTATTTGGAGCATCAGCTCAGTGAATGGTTTGATGAAAGGATTCAGGTGGAAGTATATGCCGGAGAGCAGCTGGAAGGAGATGCCCTCTTTGAAAAGACCCAGGCCATTCGCCTGGAAGCAATGAAAGCAGCGCCTCCTCCTGTAATTCAGGCCAAGGCAGCAGCTGCTGCTGCACCCCAGATGGAGACCGGCGCGCTGTTTGGAAAGCCCTTCCGCGGAGATCCCACCCCCATGAAGGATCTGAATCTGGATATGGGCCGGGTCATTATTGAGGGCGAGGTCATTGCCATCAATCACCGCGAACTGAAAAAGCGAAATGCCTGGGTGGTCAATTTTGATATCACGGATTATCAGGGCAGTGTCCGCGTCAATCAGTTTATGGAGGCAGAGCAGGCAAAGCCCATTCTCAATGGCATCTATGGCCCGAATACAAAGAAGAAAAAGCCTGGCATCTGGGTGAAGATTCAGGGTCGGGTGAATTACAATAAGTTTGAAAATGAGATGGTGGTGGAGCCCATTGCCATTATGGAGGGCAAGCGGGCGGTTCGCCGGGATACGGCACCGGAAAAGCGGGTGGAGCTGCATCTGCATACCACCATGTCCTCTATGGACGCTCTGACCGATACAATGACTGCCGTGCGCACAGCAGCAGGCTGGGGACATCGGGCCATTGCCATCACCGATCACGGTGGCGCCCAGGCTTACCCGGATGCCATGCATGCGGTGGAATGGGGCTGCAAGGTGGCGGGTACCGACGAGCCGATGAAGATCCTCTACGGCTGCGAAGGCTACTATGTCAACGATGTGGATGACCGCATTGTGGTGCATGGGGAGGATAATGCATCCCTGCATGATGAGTTTGTGGCATTCGATTTGGAAACCACCGGCCTTTCTGCCCGGCAGGATGTGATTACCGAGATCGGCGCAGTCATCATTCGGGATGGCGAAGTGATCGATCGCTTCCAGACCTTTGTGGATCCGGAGCGACCTCTGGCAAAGAAGATCATCGATCTCACCGGTATTACCGATGAAATGCTGCGGGATGCGCCCAAGATCCATGAGGTGCTGCCGAAATTCCTGGAATTCTGCGGCGATCGTCCTCTTTGCGCCCACAATGCAGACTTTGATGTGGGCTTCCTGACGGCGGCCTGCGAGAAGCTGCAGATTCCCTTCGCCCCCACCTATGTGGATACCCTGATTCTTGCCCAGAATCTGCTGCCAAAGCTGGGTAAATATAAGCTGAATATTGTGGCAGATGCCCTGAGTTTGCCGGATTTCCAGCATCATCGAGCTTCTGACGATGCCCTGACCTGTGGTTATCTTCTCATGCGCTTTATCCGCATGCTGGAAGAACGGGACATCCATGATCTTCATGCCATCAATCCCGCCATGGCAGAGATTCGCAGCGGTGGCCGTCTGGACGGACGCCATGCAAGGCATATTCTCCTCTTTGCCAAGAATCAGACTGGTCTTCGCAATCTCTACCGTCTGATCTCTCTGGGCAATCTACAGTATTATAAGCGTGTGCCCCGCATTCCGAAATCGGAGCTGATCCGCTGGCGGGAGGGTCTGATCATCGGCTCTGCCTGCGAGGCTGGCGAACTCTTCCAGGCGGTTCTGGCCCATAAGAGCCACGCAG
>JAZRCV010000207.1:0-12551 GCA_045659925.1 Faecousia sp. | reverse complement strand
ACCACAAGATCGCCGGGAGAAAGATCGGCAAAAGAGCTGAGCTTCTGCCGGTTGGTGGCGCCGGTCTTGGCCTTGACCTTGGACCGGGGCTTTCGCTCGGTGCGCTTGGCCAAAAGCTGTCCTTCCGACAGTACCGCAAGATGGATGGCCGGATATTCCATACCGTTGGGAAGGCTGCCTTCCACAAGGAGGATTTCATCCGGCTCCGGCATACGGGTGCAGAGGAACATCAGGCTGGCTTTGATGCCCCGCTCTGCCAGAAGCTCCTGCAAGGTTTCGCCCCGGCGGCGGTTGGCGCACAGCACCAAGGTGGCAAAATGGTTCTTCCGATAATGGGCAAGGTCTCCCACTGCAGCCTCCAGATTGCCGCCATAGGAGGGAAGCTGCTTCGCCGTCACGGAAAGCAGATGCCGGGGGGCAAGTTTCTCGGGGAAAGCACCGGAGAGGAAGGAATCAAAGAACACACACATATGCTCCTGCAGGCTCTCGCAAAAATCCTCCCAGCCCTTCTGGAAATCGCAAAGCTCTCCCGCCAGTGTGCCGGAGGCCAGCATGGAATCCAGATACATTCCCATTTCCTCGCTGCGCTCCCGCTCTGAGCGGCGCAGATTGCCATGGTCACAGAAAAATACCGCACTGCCCGCCGGGATATAGTCCGCAGCGGTGTAAAACTCCGGATAGATCAGGGTCATATAGCGGTCTGCCGCCGGGAAGGGAATGCCGCTTTGCAGTTTTTCCAAGTCCCCTTCCAGGGTTTTGTTCAGCTCGGGATTTGGCTTTCTACGGCGCTTCTGCCGGGCAATCAGGGCAGAAATATCTTCACAAAGGCCCGTCACACCGCCTTCATGAAGCTGGGGCAGGGTCTCTGCCACCGGCAGGATCACCATGGATTCGATATTTTCCGTGCGGCGCTGAGAAATGGGGTCAAAATAGCCCATGGCGTCCACGGTATCGCCAAAAAATTCAATACGCACCGGCTGATCTGCCGCCGGTGAATAGATGTCAAGAATGCCGCCGCGAACGGCGAACTGTCCCACGCCCTCCACAAGCTGACTGCGGGTATAGCCGCACCGGACCAGCTTTTCACTCAGCTCCCGCAGGCTGTAATCCTCGTCGATCTCCAAGGTGATGGCGCTGTCCAAAAGCTGCCGGGGCGGCATGGTGCGAAGGCAGGCCGCCTCCAAAGACATGATCTGCAGCTGCGTCTGCCCACTGCAAAGGGCATAAAGCTGCCGCAGCCGCTTCTGCTCCCATCCACGGGAAGCCGCAGAGGCATCATAAAGGGTCAGCTCACGACCGGTGAGCACTTGAGCCGAAACACCCAGAAACTGAGAAAGCTCCTGCGCTGTGCGCTGCGCCGCCATGTCATCCAGGCACAGCACCGTCACCTTCCGCTTGGTATGCTTGCAGAAGGCCGCGATCATATGGCTGCGGCAGATTTGGGCCACACCGGAAATGGCAGTGTGCTCTCCCCGGACATCTGCGCGAAGCAGCGCGCTGAATTCCTCCAAAGACTCCAGCGCTTTCAGCAGTGGTTCCATGGGCTTTCGTTTCCTTTCTTTCAGAGTTTTCCTTACAGTATCTTATGTCTCTATATGGCAAATATCTCCCTGCGGGGCCGCAGGGAGATACATTTTATCTTTAGTTACCGTTGAAGCGGTTCATGGTCTGGGGAACACCATGCTCTATGATGCTCTGCGCCGCCTCAACCGCCCGCTTCAAAGCAGGCTCAAGCAGTGTCTCCTCCTGCTTGGTGAAGCTCGACAGCACCCAGTCCGCCAAATCATAGTCCGGATGGGGCTTTGCACCCACACCCACCTTGATTCTGGGGAACTCCTGGCTGCCCAGCTCTGCAATCAGAGATTTTATGCCGTTATGACCGCCGGCAGAGCCATTGGGCCGCACCCGCAGCTTACCCACCGGCAGAGAAATATCATCAAAAATCACGAGAATGTGCTCCGGCGGGATCTTATAATAGTCCGCCAGTGCCCGCACTGCCTGACCGGAGAGGTTCATATAGGTCACCGGCTTTACCAGCAGTACCTTTTCTCCTCCCAGCTCACAAAGCCCTGTCAGAGCCTTGTGGCGAAGCCGATCTGCTTTGCAGCCGCATTTGGCACACAGCAGGTCGATGGCGCGAAATCCCACATTATGCCGGGTACGCTCATAGTTCAGGCCGGGATTCCCCAACCCCACCAGCATCCATCCTGCCGAAGGCTTACGAAACAGCATGGCTTAGAACAGGCTGGAGATGGGGGTCTCGTTGTAGATACGGGTGATGGCCTTAGCAAACAGGGGGCTGACATCCAGCTGACGGATCTTCTTGCCCTTGTAATGAGCAGGCATGGGCAGGGTGTTCAGAAGCATAACCTCCTTCAGGGGGCTTGCTTCAATGCGCTCGCAGCCGGAGCCGGAGAGTACACCATGGGAGGCGCAGGCATAGACTTCTTTTGCGCCATTGTCGATCAGAGCCTGGGCAGCATTGCACAGGGTGCCTGCGGTATCGATCATATCGTCATAGAGGATGCAGATCTTGTCCTTTACATCACCGATGACATTCATGACTTCACAGAAGTTTGCTCTCTGGCGACGCTTGTCCACGATGGCAAGACCCATATGTACCTTCGTTGCAAAGGCACGGGAACGAGCCACGGAGCCAACGTCGGGAGATACTACCACGATGTCATCGTGATTGTATTCCGATTCATCAAACTTATTGAGGTAATATTTTACAAATACGGGGTTGCCCAGCATATTATCCACAGGGATATCAAAGAAGCCCTGGATCTGTGCTGCATGAAGGTCGAGGGTCAGCACACGGTCTGCACCTGCAGCGGTGATCATATTGGCCACCAGCTTGGCAGAAATGGGATCGCGGCCCTTGGCCTTACGATCCTGACGGGCATAGCCGAAATAGGGAATGACGGCAGTGATACGGCCTGCGCTGGCACGACGGAATGCATCCATCATAATCAGCAGTTCCATCAGATTGTCATTGACCGGCTTGCAGGTAGGCTGGACTACAAAGACATCACAGCCACGCACAGATTCATAAACGGAGACGGAAACCTCTCCGTCTGCAAAGGACTTGACCTCGGTTTCGCCAAGGTTCAGACCAAGCTCTTCACAGATAGCTTTTGCAAATTCAGGATGTGCGTTGCCGCAAAAAACCTTGATCTCCTTACCATGTGCAATCATAAAATAATACCTCTCTTTTATATTGTATACAGTAATCGGCGGATGTCTGCTTGTCTATGTAAGGAAGCAGCAATACCGCTTCCTGAGTCTTATTTTATTGCTTCCGCAGGATCAGATCCCTGCAGATGGTGTGCCTTCCCCGAAGCATTGTGAGGGTTTGGGGTGGAACCGCTTCATAAAGGGTGGCGCCTGCCCCAATGGCAGCGCTTCTGCCCACTGTAAGCGGGCCTGCAAAGGTAGCGCCGCCCAGGATGACCGCCTGATCCTCCAGATGCACACATTCGGCATTCCTTTGAAGGTCAGCTGTGCGGACACAGCCCGGGCCAATCACACAGTCTCTGCCGCTGTCAAGCTCCCGCAGGCTGCACAGGGCACCTGCATGGGTGCCTTCTCCAAGGTGGACACAATTGAGCTCCGCAGCAGTACCAACCCGCACCCGGCTGCCAAGCACACTTCCGGAGCGAATGCAGGCAAAGGGCCCCACTACGCAGTCATTTTCCAAGGTACTCTCAAAAATCTGAGAGGCATTGATCCGGCAGCCATTGCCAACTCTGGCACCCTCCAACAGGCTGTTGGGGCCAATGACGCAATCGCTGCCCACAACGGTGCGCCCCCGCAAAATAGCGCCGGGCATCAGCACCGTACCGGAGCCAATGCATACGCCGGGATCCACATAGCAATGATTATGATCCCATATCTCCACACCCTGTCGGGCCAAATCCTGCAAATGCGCCCGGCGGATGCGCTCCGCCCAGCCTTGCAGCTGCTCCTTCGTGGAGATGGTATAAAATCCGTCCCGATCCGTACAGACAGTGCCACGGGACAGAAGAAATTGGCTGAACGAAAAATCCGCTTCCTCCAAAACCGCCATCAGCTCACTGCGCTGTACCCTGCAGGCACAGGCCGCTTTGGGCTCATCGGCTAAGGTTTGCTCCGGCGGCAGAAAGATGCAGGGGCCTGTGATAATCAGCACCTGCTCCTCTTCTCCCGCGGTGAAAAGGAATGCGTTCAAAGGGCCTGCAGCCTCCCGGTCGATACAGGCCGTCAAGGCGCAGCCATCCGGGAAGCACGCTCTCGCCTCATTCAGAAAACGATCCTGACATACGAGGAAAAAGCGCCCAAATCCCTGCTGTGCCAGAGCATTGGCCAGCCAGGCAAGCGCCGGTGCACCCATCACATGCTGCAGCAGCAGCGGTCGGGTAAGACCGGTACGCACCGCGTCCTTGGGAATCAGGATGACGGCAGATTTGCTTTGCAAAGGTGCTGCGCCCCTTTCCGGTATCTGTGGCCATAGGCACAAATACACTTTTACATTATAACAGAACACATCTGGTTTGTACATCGGCAATCCGCCGAAAAAGCGAAGAAAGCTCAAAAATTCTTGTGAACTTCGTGACAAAATTTCAAGCTAAGAATCATAGGTTCCTGCTGTCGTAAACCTCATCCGGCAGTACATCGGAAAGCTCCACCAGCATCCGGCTGAAACCGCCAAGTTCCTCGGTACGGGGTGCACTCCGCAGCTGAGAAGCCTCTATCCGACCGGAAAGCCGGAATCTTGCTGAAAACGCACCTTCCGGTGTGCAGGACAGAAGCAGTGCGCCCCCATGCTGCCGAATGATGCGCTGGGCCCGGAGAATGCCCAGACCCAATCCCTGCTCATCCGCTTCCACCGTCAGCGGTCGGCCAAAGCCCCCGGACAAAGCACCCAGTTGCACCGGCTGGGATACCGGATTTTGCAGCGTAAAGATGCACTGATTCTCCAGCTTCTGCAGACACAGGGAGATCACACTGCCCTCAGGACTGTAGCGGATGGCATTGGAGAGCAAGCACCAAAGCGCCTTTTCCAGTGCCGGTGCATCAATCTGGGCAAACACCATCGCGGAAGGCAGGGTGAGCCGCAGGGTTCTTCCGGTGGTTTGCACTGCACTGGCTGCAGGATGCATCGCCCGTTCCAGCCAGCCTCTGAGCTCCACTCGTTTTGGATGGATGGGGCTCTCCTGTTCCTCCTGCTGCAGCTCAGAAATGGCGGAAGCCGTACGAAGAAGCTGATAAAAGCAGCGGTTCAGACTGGCCGTCTGTGCCTGAATGGCGGGATTTTCCATATCCTCAAGGCGCTCAAAGAGCTTTCTCGAAGTTGACATAATCTCATTCAGAGGAATCCGCATCATGCGGGATGTCTGGGCTAGGGCATTGACATCCATCTCCTGCAGCTCTTCCTTTAAAATCATTACCAGGGCAGAGCCGGTGGGACAGATTCTGGCATAGACCCGCTTGCCCAGATTGGGAAGGCTGATCTGCTGCGCTCCGCGAAATTCATCCTCACTGATTCCCAAAGGCAGCAGCAGTTCCAGCGGTGCACCAACCATTACACCAAAAGCCAGCGCCTCATGGCTGCACCACGCAATATGTCCATCCTCTATCACTACGATCGCACCGCCAAGGCTGTCCAGAAAGCCGAAAAGTTCTGTATCCATACCATCCCTCCAATGCTATCGTATGCAAAAATACCAATTTCACACAGCGAAAATTTTTCCAATCCGCAGGAAGCGGCGAAAAACCGACAAACTTCCCGCAAATCATATACTTACTTTTATCATAGTCGATTCTATAACAAATTGCAAGCAATTCCGCATAGAAGTCATGGCTACCCCACACCTTCCAGGGTGCAGCCCTGCTTTAAATTCTTTCTTTTAAAAAATATTTATAAAATCCGGTGTTGACATTAAAACCGATTGAATATATGATAGTATTAGATTTTTTTGGCATAATAATGAACGTTTATATAAGAAATCTGCAAATTCATTTTCACATCTGCAGTCCTTTGGCTTCCTCCGGAAGCATCCCCCTTGAAATCAGAAAGGAGCAATCACCATGCGCGTTATCATTGCGGAAAACTTTGTTCAGGCCGGCGAAATCGCTGCCGATATCATGGAAGAGATCATTCGCGAAAACCCCACCTGCACCCTTGGTCTTGCCACCGGCTCCAGCCCCGTCAGAATGTATCAGGAACTCTCCCGCAGATGCCAGGAAGGCGTTCTGGATTTCTCCAGAATCCACACCGTTAACCTGGATGAATATGTGGGTCTGGAACCCACCCATAATCAGAGCTATCGCTATTTCATGGATGACAATCTGTTCAACCATATCAACATCAACAAGGCCAACACCTATGTAGCAAAGGGCATCGGCGATCTGGAAGCCAATCTGGCGGAATTCAATGCCGTTCTGGATCAGGCCGATATTGCCATTCAGGTGCTTGGCGTTGGCCCCGACGGCCATCTGGGCTTCAACGAACCCGGCGACGTTCTGCATGACGGTGCCCACATGGAAACCCTCGACCCCAGCACCATCGATGCAAACCAGCGCTTCTTTGAAAGCCGCGACGAGGTTCCCCGCTATGCCATCACCATGGGCATGGGCAACATCATGCGCGCCCGGAAGCTTCTGATGATCGTCCAGGGCAACAAGCAGGAAGCTATGAGAAAGCTGCTCATGACCGACGAACTGGATCCCCACTGCCCCGCCACCTTCATGCGGATGCACCGGGACGCCACCGTCATTCTGGAACGCGCTCTGGCTGAAGAGATCGGCTATCAGGGCTAAGCCCTTCAGATGAACTGCAACGCAGGCTGTGCGAGAATTGCACAGCCTGCGTTTCCATATTCCCTGCGTATTTTTGCCGAATTTTCAATAAATCTACAGAAAAGTGGCAGTTGAACCGGAGGGAAAAAAGTGATATAATGTAGAATATACTGCGATATTATGCCCTGCGTTCTGTTCGGGGCAATACATAAAAGGAGTTGTAACCTATGATCTGCAAACAATGCGACCGCCATATCCCAGATCAGGTGAATTACTGTCGATACTGTGGCGCAAAATGCGAAAGCACCGTCGTGCCGGTGATCAAGCCCAAGGCACCCGTGATGCCGGAAAAACCCAAAGCCCCCGTGAGAACGGCGGAACCCAAAGTCCCCGCAAGAACAGCAATCCCCAAAGCACCCGCAAAAACAGCAGCCCCCAACCCCCCTGCCAAAAAGCTCAACCGCCAGCCCCTCGTGATCGGCGCTGTGGCCATTGGATGCATCCTGCTTGCTCTGCTGCTCTGGTGGCTGTGGCCCAAGGGCACACCCCAGCCCCCGGTAGAGGAGCCGCCCATTTCTGATAATCCCTCCGATCCTTCCGTTCAGGATCCGAATGTGGATCCCATTCCCGATGAGCCCATTACCTATGAGGCCTTCATCGAAGGAGACGCCAAAGTTATCGCGGGTAAGACCACCAAGCTGACCGCAACCTTGACCCCGGAAGCCAACATTTCCCACATTGTCTGGACCTCCAGCAATGAATCCGTGGCTACAGTCAAAGACGGAACCGTTACCGGCATCAAGGAGGGCGAAACCACCCTGCGCGTACTGATTGCAACGGAAGACAATCAGGTGGTGGAAGCAGACCTTCTCTTTACCGTTGAGCCTGCGCCCGTTACCTATCATGCCGTCATGGAGCCCAGCTCCCTGTCCCTGCAGGCAGGTTCCGCAGATGAATTCAAAATCGTAATCACCGCAGAGCCGGAACAGGAAGTCATCGACCATACCATCACCTGGAAAACCTCCGACAGTCTGGTTGCCGCCGTTACCGACGGCAGAGTGCAGGCCGTTGGCGAAGGCGAAGCCAGCATCACCGCCCAGATTTCCCTGCCAGGCGGAAAGCTGATCGTGCTGCAGGGCAGAGTCACCGTCACTCCCGCCCCGTCTGCAAATCCGAATATTCCCGATACTTCCACACCGTCTACGCCTCCCATCAATTCCAACCCCTCCACCCCGCCACAACCCAGCCAGCCCACGCAGCCGAGCCAGCCGACACAGCCCAGCCAGCCGACACAGCCCAGTCAGCCCACACAGCCCAGCCAGCCCACACCTCCCACGCTGGTGCCCGCACCGGAGGGAGAAGCTCTGATCACCACAGAGGATTACCTGGTTTCCAATAGCTCTACTGCGTTCATTTCCATCGCTTCTCTGGAGAAGCTGAGCGAAAAGGAACTGATCTACGCCAGAAACGAGATCTATGCCCGCCATGGCCGCCGCTTCGACACCGACTGGATTCAGGAATACTTTGATTCCAAGAGCTGGTATAACGGCACCATCGCCCCCAACGACTTCGATCCCAGTGTGTTCAACCGATACGAAGTTGTAAACCTTAGCCGTATGCAGTATGTGGAAAGCACCCGCTGAGCAAAGGAGCAACAATATGAACCAGAATATTTCCATCCGCTTTGCTCAACCCGCAGACACTGAAACCATTGCGCAGTTCATTCACGATCTGGCTGCCTACGAAAACCTTTCCCACGAAGTGGTTGCCACACCGGAACTGCTGCGGGAATGGATCTTTGAAAAGCAGAAAGCAGAGGTTTTATTTGCGGAGATCGCCGGCAAGCCCGTGGGTTTTGCCCTGTTCTTCCACAATTTCTCCACCTTCCTGGGCCGAGCCGGCATCTATCTGGAAGACCTGTTCGTAAAGCCTGAATACCGGGGCATGGGCTGCGGAAAAGCGCTGCTGCGCCGCCTTGCCCAGCTCACTCTGGAGCGGGGCTGCGGCCGTCTGGAATGGGCCTGCCTTGACTGGAATCAGCCCAGCATTGATTTCTACCTCTCCCTGAAAGCCCTGCCCATGACAGAATGGACCACCTATCGCCTCACCGGCGATACCCTGCAGGCACTGGCGCAATCCTAAAAAAAGCAAAAACATATCACCTTTTTCGGGACCTGCATTTGCAGGTCCCGAAGTTACGATAATGGAGGCTAATACAAATGAATCACCGCAATCGCCCCATTGGGGAAAACCCCATGGGAACCGTTCCCGTTCCGAAACTTATGATCTCTATGGCTGCGCCCATGATGCTGTCCATGCTGGTGCAGGCGCTGTACAATGTAGTGGACAGCCTTTTTGTTTCCTACATTCCCGATACCGCTGCCATTGTAGATGCAGGCGACAAGGCCGTTGCTGCCCTGACCCTTGCCTTCCCCATTCAGCTCCTGATCGTTGCCCTATGCATCGGCACCGGTGTGGGCGTGAATGCCGCCCTGTCCCGCAGTCTGGGTGCTGGCGACCGGAAGCAAGCCAGTAAAATTGCAGGCAATGCCCTTTCCCTCAGCCTTATCTATTTTATTCTGATTCTGCTCTTTGGCCTGTTCGCCGTGGAAGGGTACATCAACTCCCAGACCGCCGATCCCATCACCGCCGAGTTTGGCATCTCCTATCTTCGCATTGTCACCGTGTACTCCCTTGGTTCGACAGGCTTTATGTGCCTTGAAAAGCTGCTGCAATCCACCGGCAAGACGGTCTGCTCCATGGCAGGTCAGCTTGTGGGTTCCATCATCAACATCATTCTGGATCCCATTTTTATCTTTGGTTACTTCGGCGTTCCTGCCATGGGTGTTGCCGGTGCTGCGGTTGCCACCGTCATCGGCCAGTTTGCCTCCTGTATTGCTGCTATGGCCCTGCACCTGTGGAAAAACACAGAACTGGACCGTCGGCTGTGCATGATGAAGCCGGATCTTCGCATCATTGGCACCATCTTTACGGTGGGCGGCCCCGCCATCGTCATGCAGGCCCTCACCTCAGTGATGACCTATGGCTTCAACCTGATTCTGGGTGTCATTTCCGAAAGCGCCATCACCGCCTACGGTATCTACTTTAAGCTGCAGAGCTTCATCTTCATGCCCTCCTTTGGCCTGAACAATGCCTGCGTTCCCGTGATCTCCTTCAACTACGGAGCCAGACAGAAACAGCGCATCCGCCAAGCCATTTTCTCCGGCCTTGGCATCGTCAGCGTCATCATGATCCTGGGCACGGTGCTGCTGCAGTGCTTCAGCGCCCAGGTGGTTGGCTGGTTCGATGTCTCCGCAGAAACCACCCAGCTGTCCATACAGGCCCTGCGGATCATCACCCTGGGCTTCCTGTTCGCCGGTATCAACATCATTCTGCAGGGTGCCTGCCAGGCATTGGGCAATGGCATTTACTCCCTGATCATTTCCCTGCTTCGCATGATCGTGGTGGCACTTCCGGCAGCATGGCTGCTTTCCCTGCTGCCCAATGCCCAGAATATGGTCTGGCTGGCCTTCCCCATTGCAGAAGTCGCCGCCTGTGCCGTGGCTGCTGCCCTGTCCGTAAGCATTTACCGCAACAGAACCAAATCCATGCCCGAATCCCACTGAAGCCCCCGGGTTTCTTAGCCTTTCAATAAATTTTCAAAAAGATTCACAATTAATTCTTTTATCCGTAGAAAAATGTGCTATAATAAACCTTAGGCAAAATTGCCCACCCCGGCTATGTTGCCGGGATGAAAAATTAATTCATTGAATACGGAGGGAATCACATTGAGTAACAAGTATGCAGGTACGCAGACGGAAAAGAATCTGCAAGCCGCTATTGCAGGTGAATCCGTTGCAAGAAACAACTACACCTTCTTCGCATCCAAGGCAAAAAAGGAAGGCTTTGAGCAGATCAGCGCCCTGTTCCTGAAGACCGCGGAAAATGAAAAAGAGCACGCCAAGCTTTGGGCAAAGGAACTGGGTAACATCGGCTCCACCGCAGAGAATCTGCTGGCCGCTGCTCAGGGAGAAAACTACGAATGGACCGAAATGTACGAAGGCTTCGCCAAGACCGCCGAAGAAGAAGGCTTTGCCGAACTGGCCGCAAAGTTCCGCATGGTGGCTGCCATTGAGAAGAGCCACGAAGAGCGCTATCGCGCCCTTCTGAAGAATGTGGAAATGCAGGAAGTCTTCGCCAAGAGCGAAGTCAAGATCTGGGAGTGCCGCAACTGCGGTCATCTGGTCATTGGCACCAATGCACCGGAGCTTTGCCCCGTCTGCGCCCATCCCCAGAGCTATTTCGAGATCCACGCAGAAAATTATTGATCATCAGGCTCACCGCCTGGTAAAATCTGCCGGGCGGTGAATCTGCATCATACATTTCCCACTAAGAAAGGATACGCAACATGGCAAAGAAGAGAAAGAAAGTTGTCAACCAGATCAGCGCCAAGCCCCAGCAGGCCGCTGCTCCCAGCAAGCGCCCCCTCATCATCATCCTGAGTGTGGTTATCATCGGCATCCTGCTGGCAGGCACCGTTGCCGCCGCTCTGGTCTTTGGACCGGAACCCGAACCCGTAGATCCCCACGCAGGTCACGACCACAGCAACATGACCGAGGAAGAACTGGAATCTCACCTGGGCAGCGAAGAAACTTCCTCCACCTCCGAAACCGACGAAGAGCAGGAAGTCCAGCCCAGCGAAGATGCAGCTCCCGCCAATGAAGCAATCACCCCCTCTGAACCCATTTATGCCGACATCACCGTGGCAAACTACGGCACCATCACCGTAGAGCTCAACCGGGATGTGGCTCCCATCACCGTAGATAACTTCGTTCAGCTGGCTAACAGCGGCTTCTATAACGGCCTCACCTTCCACCGTATCATGGAAGGCTTCATGATGCAGGGCGGTGACCCGGAAGGCACCGGCATGGGCGGCAGCGATGTCAATATCACCGGCGAATTTACCGCCAACGGCGTTGATAACCCCATCTCCCATACCCGCGGCACCATCTCCATGGCCCGCTCCAGTGACTTCAACAGCGCCAGCTCCCAGTTCTTTATCGTTCATGAAGACAGCACCTTCCTGGACGGTCAGTATGCAGGCTTCGGCTATGTCACCGAAGGCATGGAATATGTGGATGCCATCTGCACCGACGCTCAGCCCACTGACGGCAACGGCACCATCCCCGCAGACCAGCAGCCCGTGATCGAGTCCATCGTGATTCGTGAAAACTAACTCCTGAACATAATGATGAACCCCATCGGATTTCCCGGTGGGGTTCAAACACATAGAGGTAACGATGAAATTTACAATTCTGATTGACAATCTCCCTCATGAAAATCTCACAGGAGAATGGGGTCTTGCCGTTTACATGGAGTATAGCGGGAAAAAGATTCTTCTGGATGCCGGGGCCTCCGATGGATTTGCAAAAAATGCCGAACTGCTTGGTATTGACTTATCCTGCATCGACTATGCCACCCTGTCCCATGCCCACTATGACCACTGCGATGGCATGGACACCTTTTTCGCCATCAACCAAAGGGCAAAGCTCCATCTCCGGGCTTGCTGCCGGGAAAACTGCTACAGCGAAAAGGAAAACGGCCCGGAGTACATCGGCATCCGCAGGGGCTTCCTTGCGGAGCATTCCCAGCGACTTTCCTATGTGGAGGGAGATTTCCCCCTTATGCCCGGAGTGTGGCTGATCCCCCACAAAACGGCGGAGCTTGACAAAATTGGCAAAAAAATCCGGATGTACACGGAGGAAAACGGA
>JAZRCV010000206.1:0-4058 GCA_045659925.1 Faecousia sp. | reverse complement strand
AAAACTCAATACCAATGAGTCTCCCTTCCCGCCTCCTCCTGAGGTGGTGGAAGCCATGCGGGAAGCCGGCAGCTCTGCCAACCTCTATTGCGACCCCACCTGTAAGGCACTGTGCGAAGCTATCGCGGGTATTTACGGTGTGAAACCGGAGAATGTGCTTCCGGTAAATGGCTCTGATGAGATCCTCAATTTTGCCATCATGGCCTTTTGTGATGAGACCCATCCTCTGGCCTATGCGGATATCACCTATGGTTGTTATCCCGTCTTTGCAGATTTCAACCATGTGCCATCCCATATCATCCCGCTCCGGGAGGATTTCTCCATTGACTATCGGGACTATTGCGGTCTGAATGAGACCATTGTGATTGCCAATCCCAATGCCCCCACGGGCATGGTGATGCAAAAGAGCGAGATCGAAGAGATCCTTCGCACCAATCCCAACAATGTGGTCATCATTGATGAAGCATACATTGCCTTTGGCGCAGAAAGCTGCATTGATCTCATTGATAAATACGATAATCTCTTGGTGGCGCAGACCTTCTCCAAGTCCCATAGTCTGGCAGGTGCCCGACTGGGCTTCGGCTTTGCAAGCTCCGCACTGTTGGCAGACATCAACGCCATCAAATATTCCACCAACCCCTACAATGTCAACCGAATGGCACAGGCTGCGGGTGTGGCTGCGGCAAAGGTCAATGACTATTTCCTTGCAAATTGCCGCACCATCGAGGAGAACCGTGCCTATACTGCCGCCGGACTGGAAGAGATGGGCTTTACGGTACTTCCTTCCTTCGCAAACTTCATTTTTGCGAAAACCGACCGGATGGAAGGCGGCGCACTCTATCAGGCATTGAAACAAAGAGGCGTTCTGGTGCGCCATTTTAAGAAGGATAGAATATCCGATTTCCTGCGAATTTCCATCGGCACGAGGGAGCAGATGGAAGTATTCCTCAATACTACCCGCGAAATTTTGAACGAAGAGAGGAAATAACATGCGACAGGCAACCATCAAAAGAACCACAGCGGAAACCGACATCAAGCTGACCCTTTGCCTTGATGGCACCGGCAAAAGCGAAATTGCCACCGGCGTGGGTTTCCTTGACCATATGCTCACACTGTTTGCAAGACACGGCAGATTTGATCTGAAGGTTTCCTGCAAGGGCGATACTTATGTGGATGACCACCACAGTGTAGAGGACATCGGCATCGCTTTGGGACAGGCTTTCGCCGATGCTCTTGGCGATAAGCGGGGCATTTGCCGCTATGGCAGTATGCTGCTACCCATGGATGAGGCGCTGATCCTTTGCGCCGTGGACCTTTCCGGCAGAGCCTGCCTGCAAAACGCGGTTACCCTGCCTTCCCAGAAGGTGGGCAGCTTTGATACCGAACTGGTGCAGGAGTTTATGCTGGGCTTTACCCGCAAGGCAGAGTTGAGCCTTCACTTCCAGATGCTGGCGGGTGAAAATACCCACCACATCATTGAAGCCATGTTCAAGGCCATGGGTCGTGCCCTTGGCTCTGCAGTACGCATTGAAGAAGCCTATCGGGACGAGATCCCTTCCACCAAAGGAGTATTATAAATGATTGTGATTGTTGATTACGGTGTTGGCAACCTTTTTTCTCTGAAAAGCTCCTTTGCCATGATCGGTGCGGAGGCACAGGTGAGTGCTGATGCCGAGGTGATCGCAAATGCGGAGAAGATCATCCTGCCCGGTGTGGGTGCTTTTGAAGATGCTGCCAATAAGCTGCGGGACTCAGGTCTTGCCGATGTGGTCATCGAGGCCGCAAACAAAGGCACACCCCTGATGGGCATCTGCCTTGGTATGCAGCTTCTGTTTGAAGAAAGCCATGAATTTGGCGTACATAAGGGTCTTGGTCTGCTGCCCGGTCGGGTGGTTGCCATGTCCGATGTGATCCCCGCTGACTTGAAAGTGCCCCAGATCGGCTGGAATGCCCTGCACATCCACAAGGAGCATCCCCTGCTCAAGAATACCAAAGAAGGGGACTTCGTCTATTTTGTCCACAGCTTCTATGCCACGGATTGTGACGACAGCCTGCTTGCCACCTGCGAATATGGTGCGGAACTGACCGCCGCCGTGGCAAAGGACAATGTGATGGGCTGCCAGTTCCACCCGGAGAAGAGTGGGGAAGTGGGCCTTAGCATTCTTCGCGCATTCAGTGAACTGTGAGGTAAGCCATGATTTTATTACCCGCCATTGATTTATACGATAAGAAGGTCGTCCGGCTGTATCAGGGCGACTACCGCCAGATGACGGTATACAGCGATAACCCTCCCGCCATTGCCAATGATTTTTTGGCAGCAGGCGCTGAATGGATCCATATGGTGGATCTGGAGGGTGCAAAAAACGGCACCACCCCCAATTTTGATGTGGTGGCGAAGGTTGCCGAAAGCGGTCTCAAGGTGGAGATCGGCGGCGGCATCCGCTCTGAAGAAACCATTGCCCGCTATGTGGACGCAGGCGTGACCCGTGTAATTCTGGGCACTGCCGCTCTGACGGATTGGCCTTTCCTGTGCCGCATGGTAGAAAAATACGGCAGCGCCATTGCCGTTGGCGTAGACTGCAAGGACGGCCTTGTGGCCATCCGTGGCTGGACGGAAGTCAGCGATATGCGCTGCGAGGCATTCTTTGAACGGCTGCAGGGTATTGGCGTAAAAACCGTCATTTGTACGGATATTTCCAAGGACGGCGCCATGCAGGGCACCAATCGGGAGCTTTATGCGGCGCTTTCCCGGGATTTTTCCATGGATCTCGTGGCTTCCGGCGGCGTTTCCAGCCTGTCGGATGTAAAAGCTCTGCGGGAAATGGATCTCTACGGCGCCATCATCGGTAAAGCCTACTTTACCGGCGCCATTGATCTTCGTGAAGCACTGGAGGTGGCAAAATGATTACAAAGAGAATCATTCCGTGTCTGGATGTCAGAAACGGCCGTGTGGTAAAGGGTGTCAATTTCTTGGGTCTGAACGACGTATCCGACCCTGTTGAACTGGCTTCCTATTATTCCTCCGCCGGTGCGGATGAGCTTGTATTCTATGATATTACTGCTTCTGCCGAAGGAAGAGCATTGTTTACCGATATCTTGACCCGAACCGCCTCCACCATTTTCATTCCTCTCACCGTTGGCGGCGGCATCAACACGGTAGATGACTTTGACCGTGTGCTGAAATGCGGCGCAGACAAGGTCAGCGTCAACTCCGGCGCGCTTCGCAACCCCCAGCTCATTGAGGATGCCGCCAAGCGCTACGGCAGCCAGTGCGTGGTGCTTTCCGTGGATGCCAAGCGGGTAGAAGGGGAGTACCGTGTATTTGCCAAGGGAGGCCGTGAAGACACCGGTCTCAATGCCCTTGAATGGATCAAGCGGGGCGTGGACATGGGCGCAGGTGAGATCGTCCTCAATTCCATCGACACCGACGGCGTCAAGCAGGGCTTTGACCTGGAAATGCTGGATGCGGTATGTCAGCTTGTGAATGTGCCCGTGATCGCCTCCGGCGGTGCAGGGGGCATCGACGACTTTGTGACCCTGTTCAAAACCTTGCCCAAGGTGGACGCAGGCTTAGCCGCATCTATTTTCCACTTCGGCGAAGTCTCCATTCAGGAACTGAAAGAGGTTCTGGCACAAAACCACATCAATGTCAGGAGGTAAATCCTATGTTTGATATCAATACTCTGAAATTTGACGAAAAGGGTCTGATCCCCGCCATTGTGGTGGATACTGAAACCAAAAAGGTGCTGACCCTTGCCTATATGAGCAAAGAAAGCCTGCAGATCTCCATGGAAAAGGAGAAAACCTGCTTCTGGAGCCGCAGCCGTCAGGAACTGTGGCTGAAAGGGGAGACCTCCGGTAACTATCAGCACATCGTGTCCATTACCGCCGATTGCGACCGGGATGCTCTTGTGGTGGAAGTCCGCAAGGACGGCCCCGCCTGCCATACCGGCACGGATTCCTGCTTCAATGAAGTGATCTTTGAAGGTGAAACCATGCCCGGCTTCGCCTATGAGGATCTGATGGAAATGCTGGAAGGCCGCAAGGCACAGCCCAAG
>JAZRCV010000205.1:0-3246 GCA_045659925.1 Faecousia sp. | reverse complement strand
CAGGTTCTTCCACGGCCAAGCCCTGTGCATCCGTGGCGAATACCGCAATGGTGGCGGCGCAAAGCACCAGTGCCAGTGCGAAGCTCAGAACACTTCGCCTTTTCAGCCGGGTCAGGGCCTTTAGCCGATTGTTTGTGGCGGAAAAGGAGAAGCCAGCTTCCAAAATTCGCTGCATTTTGCCGGTTTCCATTTGCACCAGTGTGGTGGCATAGGCCTTTTTTCCGCCCAGAGCCTGCACCACGCAGGCATCGCAGCGCATCTCCATATCCTGCATGGCAGTATAAGTCATGATCCAGACCAGAGGGTTGAACCAGTGAATTGCCAGAGTGATCAGCAGAATATACTTCCGCGCCACATCAAAATGTCGGATGTGGCACAGTTCATGGAGATAAATATGATGAAGCTGCTCTTTTGTCAAATTTTCCTCAGTGGGCAGCAGGATCGTGGGGCGAAGTACACCATAGGTCAGGGGCGTGCCCAGACCGTCCAGCCGCTTCACCCGCACCCGGGCAGGCAGCAGCGCGGGGCGCTCCTTCACGGGAACAGCAAAGCGGAACTGCCAGAGATTTCGTGCATGGGCAAACAGGACGAAGCCAAGGAGGATCACCGCCCCAAGAAGCCAGATGATTGTGGGCAGGGGCAGGGAGGCAGAAGCGGCTGCCACCGGGATCGTCTGGGCTGCGGCATCGGTCATCCGCGCCGTAAAGCTCTGGGCGCCGGTCTGGGCAGCGGGGGTTTCCACAAATTGATAGATGCTGACAGGGGTTGGCAGGCGAATTGGGATCAGAAGCAGGGCATTTGCCACCAGCCACAGGCTCAAAAAGGCCCTGCGGGGCACAATATGCTGAAAAATCCCTCGAAGCAGCAGCACGACCCCAATGAAAACGCCGCCGGTGAGGGACATGGTCAGAAGGTTCATGCGTCTTCCTCCATTTTTTCCAGGGTCTCATAAAGTTTTCTGAGCTTGGCGGCGCTCAACTGGCCCTGACCGATCAGAGCAGTCATCAAAAGGTCCACATTGCCGCCATATTCCGTCTCGATCAGCCGTTGGGTCTCCGCCAGCTTCACATTCTCCTGCGTGATGATGGGCACGCAGCGGAAGCCGGGATCCTCCCTTCGGATCATGCCCTTCTCCACGCAGCGGCTGAGCATGGTATAGGTGGTGGTCTTCCGCCATTCGATCCGCGCCCAAAGGGCTGCCGCCACTTCCTTCGCGCTCATGGGGCCGTTTTCCCACAAAAGCTCCATGATGTGGCGCTCCCCTTCTGTCAGTCTCATTCACATCGCCTCCAGACTAAACTCTTAGAATGGCTATATTCTAAATATTTAGACCCGATTTGTCAAGCGCCTGCTGTAGTGTTCTCAAACAGGGAAGAAAATCGGCAAAATGCTTAGATTCCCCCTTGTGAATTTGTGAATTGTGTGGTAAACTAATTTCGTTTGATACTAATTTTTCCATGGAGGGCTGCCGTTATGGGCCTGAATGAAGAGATCCGCCGCAGGCGAACTTTTGCGATCATTTCCCACCCCGACGCGGGTAAAACCACCCTGACCGAAAAATTCCTGCTCTACGGCGGCGCCATTGCCCAGGCGGGCGCTGTCAAGGGCAAGAAGAACAGCCGTGCCGCCGTCTCCGACTGGATGGAGATCGAAAAGCAGCGCGGTATCTCCGTCACCTCTTCCGTCATGCAGTTCCAGTACGGCGGCTGCTGCATCAACATTCTGGATACGCCGGGCCATCAGGACTTCTCTGAGGACACCTACCGTACCCTGATGGCGGCTGACTCCGCCGTGATGGTCATCGACGGCAGCAAGGGCGTGGAAGCCCAGACCAGAAAGCTCTTCAAGGTCTGCGCCATGCGCCATATCCCCATTTTTACCTTTATCAACAAGATGGACCGGGAGTCCAAGGATCCCTTCGATCTGCTGGACGAGCTGGAAAAGGAGCTGGGCATTGAGACCTATGCCATGAACTGGCCCATCGGCTCCGGCAAGGAGTTCCAGGGCGTCTACGACCGCCAGAAGAGCCGCCTGCTGTTCTTCTCCGGTGTGTCCGGCAAGAACCGGGCCGACAGCGTGGAAGTAGACCTCTATGATGACGCCGTGGCAGACTTCGTTGGTCAGCGCCGCCGGGAAGCCCTCATTGACGATGTGGAGCTTTTAGGTGCAGGCCGCGATTTCGACATGGAAGAGGTTCGCGCCGGTACTTTGTCCCCCGTATTCTTCGGCAGCGCCCTGACCAACTTCGGCGTGGAGCCGTTCCTTGAAGAGTTCCTCCGCATGACCACCGCACCTTTGTCCCGCACCGCAGATTGCGGCGAGGTGGATGTGTTCTCCCCGGATTTCTCCGCCTTTGTGTTTAAAATTCAGGCCAATATGAACAAGGCCCACCGTGACCGTCTGGCCTTTATGCGCATCTGCTCCGGCCGCTTTGAGCGTGACCGGGAATACTACCATGTGCAGGGCGGCCGCAAGCTGCGTCTGAGCCAGCCCCAGCAGCTCATGGCACAGGAACGCGAGATCATCGATGAAGCTTACGCCGGCGACATCATTGGTGTGTTCGACCCCGGCATTTTCTCCATCGGCGATACCATCTGCGTCCCCGGACAGAAGTTCCGCTTTGCCGGTATCCCCACCTTCGCTCCCGAGCATTTCTGCCGCGTCAGCCCCAGAGACAGCATGAAGCGCAAGCAGTTCATCAAGGGCACCGAGCAGATCGCACAGGAAGGCGCCATTCAGATCTTCAAGGTACCCAATACCGGTATGGAAGAGGTCATCGTGGGTGTCGTTGGTACCCTGCAGTTTGATGTGTTCCAGCACCGTATGAAGAATGAATACGGCGTAGACCTTCGCATGGATTCCATGCCCTATGAGCTTCTGCGGCTCATCACCAAGTCCCCGGTCCAGGATCTTTCCGACCTGAACCTGTCCAGCGATGTGGAGCTTCTGGAAGATTACCGCGGTCACAGCCTCTTGGTCTTCACCTCCGGCTGGGCCATCGACTTCACCATTCGCCGCAATCCCGGTCTGGAGCTTTCCGAGACCTTGGAACAGGAGATTTGAGATGAAAGCGGTCATTTTTGATCTGGACGGCACCCTTTGGAATGCCACAGAAGCCCTTCGTGCCGTATGGGAGCGGGAATTGCACCGCATCGGCATCACCCGGCCCCTGTCTTTACAGCATATGATCGGCGGCATGGGCCTTGGCCCGGAAGCCCTGGCACAGCACATGGCCCCGGAGCTTGC
>JAZRCV010000204.1:0-17988 GCA_045659925.1 Faecousia sp. | reverse complement strand
GCGCTTACTCTGCAGAACGGATATCCAGCTCCATTTTCTGAATACTGCTGCGTGTTGCGTTCAACTGAACACGGATATCCCCCATGGCTGCCTGCAGTACAGCGATATCAGAGGAAATCATGGCGCTCACATCCGTCAGATGCTTTTCCTGCTCCTGAAGCTGTACACCGGCTTTTTCCACTGCAGCAGCAGCATCGCTGCATACCTTACCGGCACGGGCACGGGCTTCCCGCTCATAACGCTCTGCGCGGCGATAGGCTGCAAGCTCCTGCTCCTGCGTATCCGCATCCGGCACGGCCGGAGCATCTGCACACGGTGCACCGGAAGCATCCTTTTCATCTGCTGCAGCCAGAAGGCGCTGATTCTCCTGACGAAGGCGCTCTACTTCCTCTCTTGCCAGGCGCAGAGCTTCCGTCTTCTCTTCCAGTTCTGATGCATGCCGCCGAGACAGCTCTTCAAGAAAAGAAATCACATCGCCACGGTGAAAGCCATTCAGCGCGGAGCGGAAAGAATAGGATTGTTCAGCCATAATACTGCCTCACTTCTGTTTTTTTCTTAGTATACCACATTTTAGCCTTGAAAACAACAGCGAAAGGTCAACAAATCCCGCCCTTATATCCATAGAAAGTTTTTTATACTCGACCTTGACAATTCATAAAAACATTGATAAAATATAAAAAATCAAAGGAGGGCGGTACTATGAAATACGTATTGACACATACTACCATGATGATGCGAAGCACCGCCTGCGTTTATTCCCTTTGATAAAACTTTGGGATGAATACGTAAGGCGGTTATGGTGCATGCCATAGCCGCCTTTTTATGTACAAACAAGGAGGAAACAAACATGGCAGATTTTAACATCGGCACCCAGTGTGTACAGGGCGGCTACACTCCCGGTAATGGCGAGCCCCGTCAGATCCCCATCATTCAGAGCACCACATTCAAGTACGCAAGCAGCGCAGACATGGGCAAGCTTTTCGATCTGGAAGCAAGCGGCTATTTCTATACCCGCCTGCAGAACCCCACCCCCGACTATGTTGCAGCAAAGATCGCAGCTCTGGAAGGCGGTACCGCTGCTATGCTCACCTCTTCCGGTCAGGCAGCAAACTTCTACAGCGTTTTTAATATTGCTTCCAACGGTGACCATGTGGTCAGTTCTTCCACCATCTACGGCGGCACCTACAATCTCTTCGCCGTCACCATGAAGCGCATGGGTGTCTCCTTCACCTTTGTCTCCCCTGACGCAACAGACGAAGAACTGGAAGCTGCTTTCCGTCCCAATACCAAGGCTGTGTTTGGTGAGACCATCGCCAACCCCGCCCTCACTGTTCTGGATATTGAGCGCTTTGCCGATGCTGCCCACCGTCATGGCGTTCCCCTGATCATTGACAACACCTTTGCCACCCCCGTGAACTGCCGTCCCATTGAATGGGGTGCAGACATTGTCACCCATTCTACCACCAAGTACATGGATGGTCACGGTGCTGCCGTTGGCGGCTGCATCGTAGACTCCGGCAAGTTTGACTGGACCAAGTACCCCTACCGCTTCCCCGGCCTGTGCACCCCCGACGAAAGCTATCACGGTGTTACCTATACCGAGCGCTTCGGTCTGGAAGGCGCCTTCATCACCAAGGCTACTGCACAGCTCATGCGTGACTTCGGCTCTATTCAGTCTCCCCAGAACGCTTTCTACCTGAACCTGGGTCTGGAAAGCCTGCATGTGAGAATGCGCCGTCACTGCGAAAACGCCCTGGCCGTTGCCAAGTTCCTGCAGTCCCACGAGAATGTCACCTGGGTGCAGTACTGCGGCCTGCCCGGTGACAAGTATTATGAACTGGGCCAGAAGTATATGCCCAACGGCTCTTGCGGCGTGGTCAGCTTTGGTGTAAAGGGTGGTCGTGAGGCTGCTGAGCGGGTCATGGGTAAGCTGAAGATTGCTGCCATCGAGACCCATGTAGCCGACGCCCGTACCTGCTGCCTGCATCCCGCCAGCGCAACCCACCGCCAGATGAACGATGCAGAGCTGGCTGCCGCCGGTGTTGGCGCAGATCTCATCCGCTATTCCTGCGGTCTGGAGGATGCCGAAGATCTGATCGCAGATCTGAAGCAGGCACTGGAAGATTAATCATCGACTCATAAAGGAGTGTATTGAACCATGCCGATCAAAATTCCCAATGAACTTCCCGCAACTCAGGTTTTGACCGACGAAAATATATTTGTTATGACGGAAACCCGGGCCATTGCCCAGGATATCCGTCCCCTGCAGATTCTTGTGCTGAATCTCATGCCCACCAAGATTGCAACTGAGACCCAGCTTTCCCGCCTTCTGAGTAATACGCCCCTGCAGGTGGAGCTGGAGCTGATGCAGACCTCTACCCACGAATCCAAGAACACTTCCAAGGAGCATATGCTCAAGTTCTATACCACCTTCGACAAAGTGCGTGATCGCTATTTTGACGGTCTGATCATCACCGGTGCTCCGGTGGAAAATATGCCCTTTGAGCAGGTGGAATACTGGAATGAGCTTTGCCAGATCATGGAATGGAGCCGCACCCATGTCTACAGCACCTTCCATATCTGCTGGGGTGCACAGGCAGGATTGTACTACCATTACGGCATTCCCAAGATTCCTCTGGATAAGAAAATGTTCGGTGTCTTTTCCCACAAGGTAGAGCGCCGCTCTTCCATGCTGCTGCGTGGCTTTGACGATGAATTCATGGTGCCCCATTCCCGTCACACCACTGTCCTTCGTGAGGACATTGAGCGCTGCAACAAGCTGAAGATTCTCGCCTCTTCTGAGGAGGCCGGTATCTATGCCGTAGCCACCGAGGGTGGCCGCCAGATTTACATTACCGGCCATTCGGAATACGATGCACTGACCCTGAAAGCAGAATACGATCGTGACAAGAGCCGCGGACTTTCCATTGAAGTGCCGAAGAACTACTTCCCCGACGACGACGACACCAAGTATCCCGTCGTCACCTGGCGCAGCCACGCAAATCTGCTGTATCAAAACTGGCTGAACTACTTCGTCTATCAGACCACACCCTACGATCTGGATTCTCTCACCCCCGTCATCTGATCCCTCTAAAGCAAGCACCCTCTTGTGCCAAACCGCACAGGAGGGTGTTAATTTCTAAAATCTGGCATCATAAAATATTTCTTTTCTGACTCTATAAATAGTACCAGTTATCCATTATGATACAAGCATAATACAAGCATAAAACGAAAAGGATGAACACATATGAAACGTGTATTAAGCATTCAGGACATCTCCTGTCTTGGCCGCTGCTCTCAGACCGTGGCGCTGCCTGTTATCTCCGCAATGGGTACAGAATGTGTTATTCTGCCCACTGCAGTACTCTCCACCCACACCATGTTCCAGGGCTTTACCTGCGCTGATCTGAGCGACCAGCTACGCCCTGTGGCAGACCATTGGCAGAAAGAGAAAATTCATTTCGATGCAATATACACCGGATATCTCGCCTCGGCAGAGCAGATTGAAGATGTATGCGATATTTTCCGCCGCTTCCGCGATAATGACACCTTGATTTTTGTTGATCCCGCCATGGCAGATCACGGAAAGCTGTATCCTGCCTTTGGCCCGGAATTTCCTGCGGAAATGGCAAAAGTCTGCGCCATGGCAGACATTGTCATCCCCAATCTGACGGAAGCCTGCCTGCTGACCGAAACTCCTTATCGCGAAGAGTATGACGAAGATTTCATCAAAGAACTTCTGAAAAAGCTCTGTGCCATGGGCGCTAAAAAAGCCGTGCTGACCGGCGTTGGCTTCCGCCCCGGTGAGCTGGGTGCCATGGCCTATGACCCGGCAACGGAAGAATATTTCACCTATTTCTCCCAGCTGCTTCCCACCAGCTACCATGGTACCGGCGATCTGTTCTCTTCCACCTGCATCGGTGCCATGATGGACGGCTGCAGTCTGGAAGATGCCTTGAAAATCGCGGTGGACTATACCGTGGAGTGCATCCGTATCACCGCAGATGGCGGTCACGAAAAATACTACGGTGTGGAATTTGAGCTGGCGATTCCCTATCTCCTTCTCCGCATGGGTAAAGTATAAAATTACGAATCGTCCGGGAGGCTGTTCGCTTCCCGGACGATTTTTTATGCCTCTGCGTTCAGAACAATGCGGTCATTTTCAGCAATCAGGGCATATGCTTTGCATGCGGGATCCTCCAATAGCTGCTGCGCAAGGGGCGCTTCCACCTGTTGCTGGATCAGATGACGCAGTGCTCTTGCACCCCCTTCCGACTCACATTGCAGAGCCAGTAGTTTCTGGGCAGCCTCATCAAAGGTAAAGTGAATTCCCTTCCCCTTTGCGCGAAGGGCAAGGGCCGAAAGCTGCTGGCCAGCAATTTTCGTAAGGTCAGCTTTTCTTAGGGGTTCAAAAATCGCCACTGCATCGAGGCGACCCAAAAACTCAGCAGAAAAATGCTGCCTAAGCAGTGCCCGAACCCGATCCTTTGCACTGTGAGGTACAAAGCCAAGGCCAGCCCGCTTTCCCTCTTCCCCGCCAATATTAGCGGTCATAAACAAAAGGGTGTTGGAAAAATCCACACTTCTTCCCATAGAATCCGTCAGGATGCCGTCATCCATGATCTGCAATAGGATTCCCGCCACATCCGGGTGCGCCTTATCGATCTCATCAAACAGCACTAAACTATAGGGATTTCTCCTTACCTTCTCCGTCAGGGTTCCCCCATCCTCATGCCCCACATAGCCGGGAGGCGCACCCACAAGCCGGGAAACACTGTGCTTTTCCATGTATTCCGTCATATCCAGCCGGATCATGGCTTTTTCCCTGCCAAATACGCACTCAGCCACCGCCTTGCAAAGCTCCGTTTTCCCAACGCCAGTAGGCCCGGTCAGCAAAATGGAGGCCGTTGGCCGATTCTCTCCGCTTAATCCGGTTCTCCCCCGCTGTACCGCCTGGGCCACAAGACGAACTGCTTCCTGTTGCCCAATCACCCGTTCTTCCAGCGCTGTTTCAAGCTGCCGAAGGCTCTGCCTCTGGGCAGAATCCAGCTCTCCCACCGGGATGCCGGTGCGGATACTTACTGCATAAGCAATATCCGCTTCACAAACACGGTGATGATCTTCCCTGTTTTCCTCATGCAGAGCACGAAGCTTTGCCTGAAGCTGCAGCGCACGAGCAAAATCCTCCTGGGCAATGGCAGTCTTCAGCGCTCCATCAAGCTGCTTTCTTTGGCTGCGCTCCTTGGCACTTTCATTCCTCAGGGCGCAAAGGCAGGCATGGGCTGCACCTTCATCCAGAAGATCTACGGCTTTGTCCGGCAGATAATGGTCGCACAAGTATCTTTGAGACAGATTTACCGCCGCTTCCAGCGCCTCATCCGCGATTTTCATCCCGTGATGCCGCTCCAGACCCGGCCGCAGCCCCCGCAGGATCTCCAGCGTTTCATCTCCTCGGGGTTCTTTTACCTGAATGCGGCGAAACCGCCGTTCCAATGCCGCATCCTTCTCAATGAATTTCCGGTATTCTTCCATGGTGGTGGCGCCGATCATCTGAATGCCACCCCGGCTGAGGGCAGGCTTCAAAAGATTCGAAGCATCGATGGCGCCTTCAGCTGCTCCTGCGCCCACCAGAGTGTGCATTTCATCCACAAAGACAATCACATCGCCGTTTCGCTGAATTTCAGCAAGAAGATCCCGCATTCGTTCTTCAAACTCGCCGCGATACTTTGTGCCGGCAACGATACTTGCCATATCCAGCGAGATCAAGGTTTTTGCGCGCAGCTGGGGCGGCACTTGCCCGGCAGCCATCCGTTGTGCAAGACCCTCCACGATGGCAGTTTTACCCACCCCGGGATCTCCCACAAGTGCAGGATTATTCTTATTCTTTCGGCACAGGACTTCGATCATGGTGTCGATCTCATCGCATCGTCCAATGACTGGTCCGGCTGTACCAGCCTTCTCCACCATATCCACACCAAATTGTTCCAATAAGCGCATGGTTCCTCCCTTTTTCTCCTGAGATGATTTGGAGGCGGCATTCGCCTCAGCACAAATCTGCTCCGTGCATACGCCGCAGCTCACCAAGAGAAGGGCCGCAGTGCTGCTGCTGTTTTCTGCGATGGCAAACAAAAGCTGCTCAGGATGCACCATATCATTCTTACGCACCGCAGTCATCGCTGTTTGGATTACATCCTTTGCGCCCTGTGAAAGCCCCTGGGGAAGGAGCAATCCCCTGCCGCCAGTGCCTCTCATGCGTTCCAACAGGGCAAACATCCGGGTATAGGTGATTTCACGCCTTGCAAGTGCCTTGGCGGCAGGGCTTTGTGCCTGCGCGCATAGTGATAACAAAATGTGCTCACTGCCCACGAAACTATGGCCCAAACGCCTGGCAAGCTGCCCTGCATGGCGTAAAATTTCTTCACTTTCCCTGTCAAAACGGCCCTTCCCCATGCAGCATCCCTCCAATTCTTCGGAAATTCTCACCCATTACGGAAAACTCTATACTTTTTCCTTCTATAATTTGGGCGGAATATTTTTTCATTTTTTTATGTTTTTTTATTTGCTTTTTTGTAAAAGCATGCTACAATAAAAAAGCGATAAGCAAATATAATATGGAGGTACTCACAATGGCATATTTCATCACTGACGCTTGTCTGAGCTGCGGTTCCTGTGCAGACTCCTGCCCCCTCGGCATCATCGCTGAAGGCGACGGCAAGTATGTGATCGATGCTGATCAGTGCATCGAGTGCGGCGCTTGCGCTGGCTCCTGCCCCCTGGAAGCAATCGAGCAGGCTTGATTCTTACTTAATAACACCCCTGTGCACCGCACAGGGGTGTTATTCTTGAGAGGTTTTTACATGGAAGATTTTGAAGTGCTTTCCTGCGGTATGCGGATATTGCAATCCGATGAGTTGTTCCGATTGGGTACAGACTCCATATTGCTTTCAAACTTTGCCTCCCCCCTTCGCGGAAAGTCAATCGCCGATCTTGGGGCAGGCGGAAGCGCACTGGGCGTTCTTTTGTGTGCTGCCAATGATCAGTGCACTGTCACCGGGATCGAGCTTCAGGAGGAAGCCTGCAATGTTTCTCAAAAAAACATCGAGATCAACAATCTTCATGAACGCCTCCATATTCTGCAGGGTGATCTTCGGGAAATAAAGTCCCTGCTTCCTGCAAATCGTTTCGACGCCGTTGTTTCAAATCCCCCGTATTTCCCCGTCGGAAGCGGCGCACAAGCCTCTCGTCCATCCTTTGCCATTGCCCGGACGGAATGCTGCTGCACATTAAACGAGCTGTGCAGCGCCGCTGCGTGGCTCCTGCGATACGGCGGCAGTTTCTATCTGGTTCACCGTCCGGAGCGGCTGGCCGAGCTCATCTATTCTTTAAAAACCCACCGCCTTGAGCCGAAGCGGCTTCGCTTTGCCCGTCATCATTCCGATGCACCTGTCAGCCTTGTGCTTCTGGAAAGCCGCTTGGGTGGTAAGAGCGGTCTTCAAATAGAAAATGATCTGCTGCTCTTCGAGCCCAATGGAGAACAGACCCGGGAATACCGGGAAATTTATCATATGCCATAACCTGACAGGAGGTTCTCATGTCCGGAACACTGTATCTTGTGCCAACTCCCATTGGCAATCTGAACGACATATCCGATCGCTGCCGCGCCACACTGACGCAGGCGGATTTTATCGCCGCAGAAGACACCCGCGTATCCGTTCGGCTTCTAAATCACCTTGATTTGAAGAAAGAACTGGTCAGCTATCACGAGCACAACAAGGCCAAAAGCGGCCCAAGAATTCTGGAGCGGCTGCAAAATGGCGAATCCTGCGCGTTAGTCACGGATGCCGGCTCCCCTGCTATCTCTGATCCCGGTGAGGATCTGGTCAGGCTGTGCGCCGATGCCGGTGTCACGGTCTGCGCAATTCCCGGCCCCTGCGCTCTGATCACCGCGCTTTCCGCATCCGGGCTTCCCACCGGCAGATTTTGCTTTGAAGGCTTCCTATCCACCACCAAAAAGCTGCAAAAAGCCCATCTGGAAAGCCTGAAAAAAGAGCAGCGCACCATGATCTTCTATGAGGCTCCCCACCGTCTCGGCGCAACATTGGAAGCACTGATGGGTGCTTTTGGCCCTGAGCGCCGCATCAGTCTGTGCCGCGAGCTGACAAAGCTCCACGAGGAATACTTCCGCACCACTTTGCGCGAAGCGGTAGAATATTACAAAGAAAACCCACCCAGAGGTGAGTTCGTCTTGATTGTGGAAGGTGTAAGCCTTGTGGAGGAAGCACCGGATCTGAACACCGCCATCCAGCTTGTTGCTGAGCTGATGGAGAGCGGACTATCCCGCAAAGATGCCGCAAAAAAAGCTGCCGAGCAAACGGGACTGAAAAAGAATATCCTTTACGAAGCATCCCTTCGTAATGACGAAGAATAACGAACAGGCTGTTGGCAAGGTATCTGCCAACAGCCTGTATTATTTCGTATTAATCAGTTCAATGTGTTCCGGTAGCGTATTAAGATAGCAGCTGCCTGCGCCCGGGTGGCAGGACCTCTCGGCTGCAGAGACAGCCAACCGCCGTTAGATACACCCTGAATCAGTCCATTCCCGTATGCCCAGCACATGGCATCCATCGCATAGTCGGAAACCGCAGAAGCATCCGGAAAAGATGAAACTGAAGCATTCACCGTAATATCCTCCCCCTGAAGGGCAGCATAACGGAAGAGTATGGCAGCAAGCTGCTCCCGGGTCAATGGATCATCCGGTGCAAACCGCCCGTCGGGATAACCGGTGACGACACCGTGTTCCGCAGCCCAGTAGACAGCATCCTCATACCAAGCACCCGGCGTTACATCGTCAAATTCCGCCGGATGATTGGAATCCTCCGGGGGATTTTCCGGATCCGGCAGTACCTCCATATCCTCCGGTTCAGCATCTGTCAAGGCAATCATGCCAACTTCAGGATTTGCAATCCGGTACAGCGTGGTCACAAACATCCCGCGGGTCATGGTCTGCTCCGGCGCAAACCTGTTTTGACTCACACCCTGAAATATTTTTTCACTGATTGCGCAATCCAATGCATCGTGATACCAACGCCAGGGAATCAAATCCGTAAACTTTGCACTGGGACAGCTATGACTATGGGGATGATATGTACCGTAAGCCTTCAAAAGATCCAGAATGCAGAGATTAAACGACTCACAGTAGCCGCTTTGAAGAAATCCCGACATACTGTAGACATCATAGGGAAACTCAAACAGGCACGATGCATAGCCGATAGATGCCGCGTAGGAGGAAAAGAAACCCACTGAATTGACACAACTGGAATAGTCATTCCGAGGAAAACGGGAGGAAAAAATCCGGTTCAGATGACCGTTCTCGCCGTCAGAGGTTTTGATTTGCTGAAACCATCCATGGGTATCGATGCAGACATTCTTCCCCGTTCCCTTCACACTTTGAATAAACTTTGCAAGGGCAACCGCCTCTCGGGCTGCCAGGGGCTTTGAACCGTTAAAGTTCCGGTCTGCGGTGTGTTTTGTCCAGTTATGGGGGAAGCTTCGGTTCAGATCCACGCCCTTGCCCCGAACAAGCTGACCATTTTCATCTATGTAAGTAGTGGTGCATCGACCGGGGCCATTGCAGGTATAGCCATCCATCAGGCCATCCGGATTCATACAGGGCAGCACATATACTGTCCAGCCGTAGTCGGTGATCAAGTCCCGGTTTTCATCCAGCCGTTTCATCAGCTCATTGGCAGTATAAACCAATGCGCCGCCATCTTTGTAGAAGTTATCTTCAAAACCATGAATGGCAAAGCCCGCAACCATTACATTTTCGCCATTGCCAAAACGGTAGGCTACCAGTTCCCGACCGGCACCACTGTGGCCATATACCACCTTGTCTGCAGAGACGGGAGGCTGTACATCCCGAAGGTCAAAGGCAGACGCCTGTCCTGTAAAGAGTGCAGTACAAAGAAGCAATGTAACGATTAGAAAAATCAGGCGAATATATCGCAGTTTCACGTCCTCACCTCCATGAATTGAAGCAGTTCCAAAAATAAAGCCTTCGCCGCAGCCACACGGATCTCATCACGGGTGCCGCTAAGCTGCAGCTGCAGCACCTTCGTCCGCTCACCATCTGAAATGGCGGCATAGACAAGGCCCTCAGGATTTCCCCGCTCATCACTGCCGGGTCCGGCAACCCCTGTGGTGGAAATGCCGTAGTCCGCACCGATGATTTTTCGTACAGATTGGGCCATTTGTGCAGCAACTGCAGCGCTTACCGCTCCTTCACGATTCAGAAGGGCGGCATCCACGCCCAATACAGCATGCTTCACCGCATTGCAATAGGAGATCACACCGCCGGGATAGACGGCAGAGCTGCCGGGTACATCCGTCAGGAGTTTTCCCAACAGGCCGCCGGTGCAGGACTCCGCCGTGGCAAGGGTCTTCCCTGCAATACGAAGGCAGGAAACAACCTTGACTACCTCATCCATGATAGCGAACTTTCTTCAGTTCCGTGTTTTCCAATGCCCGCTGAATGAGGGCTTCTCTGTCCAGCTTCCGCTCTGCCTTAATGACATGCTCCAGGCTGGGCTTGGTGCGGGGATGCTTGGGGGTAAAGACGGTGCAGCAATCCTCATAAGGAAGAATGGAGGTTTCCATAGTGCCGATGCGGCGGGCAATGGTGACGATTTCTTCCTTGTCCATGCCGATGAGCGGGGTAAAGATGGGAAGATTGACCGCAGCCGCGGTAACACCCATGGCTTCCATGGTCTGGCTGGCCACCTGACCGAGGTTTTCGCCGGTGACAAGGCAGCCGCAGCCGTGATCTCTGGCGATGCGCTCGGAGATTTCCATCATGAATCTGCGCATGATGAGGGTAAAGTATTCCTCCGGGCAATTGTCCCGGATGGCTTCCTGAATTTCGGTGAAGCTGACGATATTCACCGTCATGCGGCCGCAATAGCGGGTCATCAGACGGGCAAGCTCTAGCACCTTATCCTTGGCAAGCTCGGAGGTATAGGGATAGGAGAAGAAATGGATGCACTCCAGCTCCACGCCGCGCTTGGCAATCATATAGCCTGCTACCGGAGAGTCGATACCGCCGGAGAGCAGCACCGCAGCTCTGCCGCCCACACCCGTGGGAAGGCCGCCTGCACCGGGTTCTGCAGGGCCGTGAACATAGGCAAACTGATCCCGGATCTCCACATGCACAGTATATTCCGGATGGTGCACATCCACCAGAAGATGGGGATAGGCTTCCGCAATGCGGCCGCCGATGTCCTGAGAAATCTGAATGGAATTCAGGGGGAAGCGCTTGTCTGCCCGCTTGGATTCCACCTTGAAGCTCTTAGCGCCCAGAAGATCATCGTCCAGATATTCTCTCACTGCGGCATAGATGGCGTCCAGATCCTTCTCACAGGGTCTGCAGCGGCAAAGGGCAACCACGCCAAAGATATAATGGCAGGCATCCCATGCGCCATCCAGATCGCAGTCTTCGTTCTGAGGCTCCACAAATACAGTGGACTGAATGATATTGACATTGAAATCGCCAAAGGGGCGCATTCTGCGGTTGACATTCTGCTTGAGCTTATTTTCAAACTGCCAGCGATTCTGACCCTTCAGGACGATTTCGCCCAATTTCAGCAAAAAATGTTCTTTCATATTTTTAAAACTCCTGTCTATTATTTATTGATCACCCAGAGAGAAGGTGCGATAGCGGATGGCCTCCGCAAGATGCGCCATGCCGATTTCCTCGCTGCCATCCAAGTCCGCAATGGTGCGGGCTACTCGCAGGATGCGGTCATAGCTGCGGGCAGTCAGACGCAGGGCATCAAATGCTTCCCTCATCAGTTGGGTACAGTTTTCATCCAAATTGCAGATGGTTCTCATCTGCGCCGGGGTCATGCGGGCATTGCACTGGGTGGTACTCCCGGCAAAGCGGGCCGTCTGCCGCGCTCTTGCGGCGTCCACACGCTTTTTGATCTCATCAGACGGTTCTGCCGGGGTCTTCCGCCGCAAATTTTCAAAATCCACAGAGGCCACTTCCACGATCATATCAATTCTGTCCAGCAGCGGACCGGATATTCGGCTCAGATAGGCATCCACCGCATTTTTAGAGCAGGTACACCGCCCACTGGGATCGCCATACCAGCCGCACTTACAGGGGTTCATGGCGCACACCAGCATCAGATCACTGGGGTAGCTCACCGCGCCGTTGACCCTCGAGATGGTCACGATCCCATCTTCCAAAGGCTGACGCAGCACCTCCAAAGTCTCTTTGCGGAACTCCGGCAGCTCATCCAAAAAAAGCACGCCCTTGTGGGCCAGCGACACCTCGCCGGGCTTCGGGCTGCTGCCGCCACCAGCAAGACCAGCCGTGGAAATCGTATGATGGGGCGCACGGAAGGGGCGCTCCCGCACCAGAGGATCATCAGACGGAAGAAGGCCCAGTACAGAGCGGATCTTCGTGGCTTCCAGTGCCTCTTCCCTTGTCATATCCGGCAGAATCGAGGGAAGTCGTTTGGAGAGCATGCTCTTGCCGGAACCGGGAGGACCCACCAGCAGAATATTATGGCTGCCTGCCGCAGCAACCTCCAGTGCCCTTTTGGCATTCTCCTGCCCCTTGACATCGCAATAGTCCAGGATCGGGCGCTGCTTTTCCTTCGGCTCCCAGGGTGTCTGGGGCTCGATGGGTGATTCCCCACGAAGATGGGCTACAAGCTGCGCCACATCCCGCACCGGGTAAACCCGAAGGCCCTGAGCCAATGTGGCCTCCGGCGCATTGGCGGCAGGGACATAAAGTGTCTCGATCCCCTGTTCCTTGGCTGCCAGCGCCATAGGCAGCACACCGGGTACCGGACGCACAAAGCCTTCCAGGCTGAGTTCCCCAAGAAAGGCGCATCGCTCCTTCGGCAGCTTGCAAAGATTAGTTGCTGCCAAAATTCCAAGGAGAATGGGCAGATCGTATACCGTGCCGGATTTCTTGGTGCCGGCAGGGGCCAGATTGCAGGTGATGCGGCTGACCGGGAATTTAAAGCCGGAATTCTTTACAGCTGCCCGCACCCGTTCCCGGGCTTCCTTTACCGCAGCATCCGGCAGACCGACAATTTCAAAGGCCGGAAGGCCATTGGTAATAAAACACTCCACCAAGACCTCATAACCGCTGATGCCGCTCAATCCAAGAGAGCGCACATGACAGATCATCCGGTCACCTCCTATAAACTTTCAAAAATACAGGGTATAAAAAGACCCAAACTATGGCATTTTATATATCATACAGCATTTTAAAACAAATTACAATGTCTTGAAAAGAATTTGTTGACAAATGTGCAAGGACATGGTAATATAATATGCGTCTCGAAGATACACGGAGAGATGTCCGAGCGGTTTAAGGAGCTGGTCTTGAAAACCAGTGACACAGCAATGTGCCGTGGGTTCGAATCCCACTCTCTCCGCCACACTCTTCCAACTGAATATTGAGAACAGATTCGGAGAAGTACCCAAGAGGCCGAAGGGGCTCCCCTGCTAAGGGAGTAGGCGTCTAAAAAGCGCGCAAGGGTTCAAATCCCTTCTTCTCCGCCAAAAGAAACGACAGCTTTCGTCAGAAAGTTGTCGTTTCTTTTGTTCTCTTCTCTCTTCACTTTTCACTATTCTCTCTTCTCTAAAAAGCTGTCGTTTCAGATAAAAGTGAAGAGTGAAGAGAGAAAAGAAAAGGTATCCCCTTCGGGGATGATTAGAATTTGCTTTTCCAAAAATGATATGATAAACTAAATAATAGTCGATCGTCGTAAAACTTTTCGTCCAATGCCATAGAACGAAGTTGATCGCATCATGAAAAAACAATACATCGCCCTGCTCCTTCTCGTCCTTCTCCTTCTCTCAGGATGCTCTAACCCCCAGCCTCCGGTGCAGCAGGAGGAACTCAAGCCCGTCAAGCAAGTCGGACAGGTTCAGACGAACTCGTTGAGATCGTTGAGAACAACCTTTGGAAAGATGACAATGCCTTTGAAGGAAGATTGTTGAAATCTGAAATTCTCTCTTCGGATAAGCGATATATCATTAAAAACAAAGTTAATTTATGATATAATCTATTCGTCAAACTTGGATTTACAAAACAAAAGTCAAAAGAGGAAATCAAATGAAACCATTATGCACAAAAATATATTTTGATAAGATCGTCGAAATATTTTTCCTATTATTTGGCACTTTTATGGATGCAATGTTCATAATCAACAACAGCAATGATAATTTATGGTTAATTATAATTATCCCCATTACAGCACTTCTTATATGGATAGCTATCGACAGTGTATATTGGGCTTTTCAACCTCACATTTTAATACATCAATATGAAACAGGAATAGTAATTAATCGAAATATTAAAATCGAATATACCGCAATTGAAAGTGTTAAGCACAAAAATTATCTTCATAAAAAACGGAGAGGTAATTATTACAAAGATACTTGTAGTGGCATAATTTTTATAAAGTTGAAATCTGGTAAAATATATAAAATACGAAATGTTTTTTACCCTATAGAAGTAGTAGATATTTTATTAAGGATAAAGAAACAAAAGAAATTCAAATAACACAACATCAAATTCCAATTTTTTAAATGTTTGATGACGAAGCTGAAATGCTCCCACTCCCCATAGGACAGCATCCCAAAACGCTGTTTCGCTTTTAACATCGTACTCACCCTGAAAAGTTGGCCCATCTTGGAAAACCATCTGATTTCAGAATTAGAACGAACCTTCAAAAAATGTTCCGACTGTTCCCTGCACCCGCAATATGTGGCATTCCAGCTCTCTGAGCCTTTAGCATTACAACCCCTTGTGAATTTAAACAGGAGATATATCCATGGATATCACCCAGACCTTTTATGACAATTTATCTTCTCAATACGACAAGCTCTTTGCCGACTGGGAAGCCACAACGAAGGAACAGTCCCTCCTTCTTGATAAAATCTTTGCAGACCATGCCTTTGATCGCACTGCTACTGTCCTCGATTGTGCCTGCGGAATCGGGACGCAGGCCATCGGTCTTGCTGCCCTCGGTTATTCTGTAACCGCTTCGGATTTCAGCGAAGGAGCGCTTGCACAGGCAAAAGAACGGACAGCGAAACAGTGTGTACAAATTCGTTTTGAACGTGCTGATTTCCGCGCTCTGGGGGAAACTTTTTCCGAGCAGTTTGATATTGTGATCGCCATGGACAATGCCCTGCCCCATATGCTGACAGAAAAGGATCTGGGAACTGCTATCAAGAGCATCACAAAGCAAATGAAGCCGGGCGGCCTGTTCGTTGCCAGCATCCGGGATTATGATGCCCTGCTTCTGCATAAGCCCCCCTATTCCCCACCTTACATCCACAAAACAGCCATTAGTCAGCGTGTTTCCTTCCAAACATGGCATTGGATAGGTGACAATTACAAGCTGACACAGTATATCATAGACGATGAAGCAGCATTAGAAGTCAGCAAGTTCGAATGCGAATACCGGGCTACCCGGAGAAACGAACTGACCAGTTTGCTTCTTGCAAACGCTTGCTGCGATGTGGTATGGAAATTCCCGGAAGAAACCGGCTTCTATCAGCCCATCGTAATTGCAAAAAAATAACGCTAACAAAAACGCTGCCATTCCCAATTCGCAGATTGGAAATGACAGCGTTATTTTTATAGCTTGCTATGTTTTACTGCTTCTTCCGGTCATAACGGAGCATACCGATGAAGATAGAGAAAAGATTCAGCGTTTCGCAGATAATAGCACCCAAAGAACCGCTGGCGATATTATAAATAAGCCACGCAGGAGAACTGATGAGGCCATACTTACGGATGCTCTTTGCATCGGAATAGCGGAAACTGATGGTGGAGGCGGTCATACCGATGACAGGCAGCACTTCGAGGATAAAGTTCTTTACAATGAGTTCCTTGCCGAACAGGGTGAAAGAAAGCACATAGCAGGCAATGAAAACAACGATGAAACCGATGAGCCAGGGAGTATTATCGGCATGAAGTTTTTCCTTATTCAGGAAAATGATGGCGCGGAAGAATGCGATTGCATTGAGCAGACTTCCGACATAGGCTCCCAGCATGAAGAAGTTCACGCAGAACAGCAGTCCGCAGATCAACTGGAAGGTAATGACACCTGCGCGGGACTTCTGCTGGAAGGACAAAATGCTAAACACCATTGCAGCAATGCCAACGGCCTGGGCAACGAGATTGTATGTATCCATTTTCTTCTCCTTTTTTATTTTTGGAAAACAAAAATATTATACAGAGTCTCCCATAGAAGTCAACTACAAGAAGTCATAATTATTTGCTGGGCGAAGATATAGAATACCACATTGAAAGTTGACTGCATTGGGTGTATAATGGCAGCATCTACTGTGTGCTTTACACGGTAAACCATCTATAAATCAAAAGAGGAAAAGAAGATGAAACGCATATTTTGTATGTTATTTGCCGCATTGCTCTGCCTGTCCCTGTGTGCCTGTGATTCTTCGCCTGCACCTGTGGTGATCGATGAACCTGCACCGGAGGAAGAACTTCAAACTCCCGACGCCGGTATTGAACCTTCCGAAGAAACCACCGTTCTCGATTTCCCGGTAGAAGCACCGGAAGAACCTGCAGAAACTGAAGCTGAAATTCAGGATATCGCATTTATCCGCTGCGAAGCCATGACCGATGGTGTACTCACTGAATATGCCCAGATCACCGGCGTTGGGTCTTCGGGTGAGGTTCTCTGGGACTATACCACAAATCAGTATGAGTCTGCCCAGATGTATCAAACCTACGAAATCGGCCGAACCACCGACCGCTACTATTTCTGTGAAAACGGCGCTGTGGTGGCGCTGAACCCTAATACGGGTGAGGTTCTGTGGAAAAATGCTGATTTCAATGGCGCTCCGGCACAGGACCAGTCCTGCCTGATCGATGAGAACGGCACCGTATATCTGTGCGGCTACCTTGGCCCGGATTTCTTCGCTGTGGATGCCGACGGCAACACCCTTGGCAAAACCGCCACCTTCTCCCAGGATTACTGGTGGCCCTATGCCCTTGAAAAGCAAGGGGACAAAATGGCTATTACCTTTGAAATGGGCCCTGAAGGTGCCGGAGAAGAAGGCAGCTATGTCATCCATGTGGATCTGAACGACTTCACATGGAGTGCAGCACAGTAAATCGCGAAATTTCTTGTGTTTGAATTGTTTTTTCATTGACATGGAAACATAAATTTTGTATTCTAATCTCAGATTAATTTCATGGAGGAGTGATCTCATGTCCAAAACCGTACAGCAAATCATTGATCTCATCAAAGAGAAAGACATAAAAATGGTGGACTTCAAAATGGTTGATATCAACGGTCAATACCGCCATGTCACCATTCCTGCCAACCATTTTTCCGAAAAGACCATGACCGACGGCATCGGCTTTGACGCCTCCAACTATGGCTATGCAGTAGTTGAAAAGAGCGACATGGTTTTCATTCCCGATCCCGATACCGCCGTGATTGATCCCTTCTGCCAGGTTCCCACCCTGTCCATGACCGGCAATGCCATGATCATCGACAATCCCGAAAACCGTCCTCTGGCCCAGTACCCCCGCAACATTGTACTGGCTGCCGAGCAGTATATGAAGGACAGCGGCGTGGCCGACACCATGCTGATCCTGCCCGAATTTGAATTCCATCTGTTTGATGAAGTAGGCTGGGAAGTTCAGCCCAACTGCATCGGCATGAATCTGGATGTGGACCGTTCCTACTGGAACAGCGCCACTGATGGCAAGGGCTGCGTGGTTCCCAAGCAGAAGAACTACCACATTGCCAAGCCCTTCGACTCCACCTACGAGTGCCGCAGCGAAATGTGCCTGCTGATGGAAGAAGCTGGCATCAACATCAAGTATCATCATCCTGAAGTCAGCGCCTCCGGCCAGTTCGAGATCGAGCCTCAGCTTGGTCAGATGTCCAAGATGGCAGACGCCTCCATGATGATCAAGTA
>JAZRCV010000203.1:0-1559 GCA_045659925.1 Faecousia sp. | reverse complement strand
AAGGTGGTCTGCAAAGAAGTCTGGGCATAAAGCCGATTCAGCACCACCTGGGGATTGGCGTCCTTTTTCAGCTCGATGACCACCCGCATACCGTTGCGGTCGGATTCGTCGCGAAGGTCAGAAATGCCCTCTAAGCGCTTGTCCTTCACCTGATCGGCAATGGCCTCCACCAGATTCTTCTTATTCACCTGATAGGGCAGCTCATCGATGATGATGCGGGTGCGGTCATGACCGAATTCTTCAAATTCCGCATGGCCCCGCACCGTGATGCGGCCACGGCCCGTGGCATAGGCGGCACGGATGCCGCTGCGGCCCATGATGATGCCCTTTGTGGGGGAGTCGGGGCCTTGGATGTGCTGCATCAGATCGCCAAGGGTGGCCTCAGGATCATCCAGCACGCAGATGCAGGCATCGATGACCTCCCGCAGGTTGTGGGGCGGGATGTTGGTGGCCATACCGACGGCAATACCGGAGGAGCCGTTTACCAGCAGGTTGGGGAAGCGGGAGGGCAGCACTCTGGGTTCCTTGCGGGATTCGTCGAAGTTGGGGTCCCAATTGATGGTCTCCTTTTCAATGTCCCGCAGCATTTCATTTGCCAGCTTGGACATTCTGGCCTCGGTGTAACGGTAGGCAGCGGGGGGGTCGCCGTCCACGGAGCCGAAGTTACCGTGGCCGTCCACCAGCTGATAGCGCATGGAGAAATCCTGCGCCAGACGCACCATGGCATCGTAAACAGAGGCGTCGCCATGGGGATGATACCGGCCCAGCACGTCACCCACGCAGGTGGCGGACTTCTTAAAGGGCTTATCGGCGGTGAGATTGTCCTCATACATGGCGTAGAGGATGCGGCGGTGGACAGGCTTCAGGCCGTCGCGCACATCCGGCAATGCTCTTGCCACGATGACGGACATGGCATATTCAATAAACGAGGATTCCATTTCCTTCACCAGATCATTGCTTACAATGGTCTGCTCCGGGAATGCAATATCCTCCGGCTTATAATCCTTTGCTCTTGCCAAAAGGGTTCACTCCTTCGTAAATCAGAAGTCAAGATTGACTGCGTATTTCGCGTTTCGCTCGATGAATTCCTTGCGGGGCTCCACTTCCTCGCCCATGAGGATGGTGAAGCACTGATCGGCTAAAATGGCATCGTTCAGGGTGATGCGGCGCAGGGTGCGCTTTTCCGGGTCCATGGTGGTCTCCCACAGCTCCTGCTTATCCATTTCGCCGAGACCTTTGAAGCGGTTGATGATAATTTTTACATTGGGATTGTCTTCACGAAGCTGGGCAGAGATCAGATCCCGCTCTTCATCGGAATAGGCCACCCGGGTGGTCTTACCCCGGGTCAGCTTGTAGAGGGGCGGCACTGCTGCATACACATAGCCCTGCTCAATGAGAGGCCGCATATAGCGGAAGAAGAAGGTGAGAAGCAGGGTACGGATATGGGCACCGTCCACGTCCGCGTCCGCCATGATGACGATCTTATGATAACGGAGCTTGTTCAGATCCAGATCCTCGCCAATGCCGCAGCCCAGGGCCTGAATGACGGGGGCCAGCTT
>JAZRCV010000202.1:0-5295 GCA_045659925.1 Faecousia sp. | reverse complement strand
CTGATGAACATTGTCACCATCATGCTCTCCACCTCCGTTGGTGCTACCATGGTTGCTTCCAACTTCCTGCGCGTCGAAACCATCAAGATCGTTGTGCTGGGTCTGGTTGCATTCGGTATCTCCACTGTTGGCGGTCTGCTGGGCGGCAACGTTATGTGCGCTCTCACCGGCCGCAAGGTCAACCCCCTGATCGGTTCTGCCGGCGTCTCTGCTGTTCCTATGGCAGCCCGCGTTTCTCAGGTAGAAGGTCAGAAGGAGAACCCCTCCAACTTCCTGCTGATGCACGCCATGGGCCCCAATGTGGCTGGCGTTATCGGCTCCGCCATCGCTGCTGGCTTCCTGCTGGCTGTCTTTGGCTAATCTCCATAAGCACTTCGGGCGCTGCCTCCACGAGGCAGCGCCCTTTTCTATATTCAATTATACAGAATTCAGCGTACTTCCTTCTGTGAATGTAGGGCATGCATTGCACGACCGAAAATGATTGCAATTCGCCGACAGCCATAACGTGTTAGGATAGCAGATCATAACAAAAACCAGGGGCAAATGCCCCTGGTCAAATTGTATTTGCTTATTCGGACTTTGCGGTTTCCACAAGTCCTGCGGCCAGACCGGCCAGACCCTGAATTTCAGAGGGAATGATGATCTTGGTGGCCTTGCCGTCAGCCACCTTCTGCATGGCTTCCAGCGCTTTGAGCTTGATGACCTGATCGTTGGGTGCGGTTTCATTCAGCAGCTTCATGGAGTCGGCCAGCGCCTTCTGCACGGCAAGAATGGCCTGTGCCTCACCTTCGGCACGAAGGATGGCGGACTGCTTTTCAGCATCTGCACGCAGAATGGCGGATTCCTTTTCACCTTCAGCAATGAGGATCTGGGAGTGCTTGGTGCCCTCTGCCTGCAGGATGGCCTGACGGCGGTCACGCTCTGCCTTCATCTGCTTTTCCATGGAACTCTGAATATCTGCCGGGGGCAGGATGTTCTTCAGTTCAACGCGGTTGACCTTGATGCCCCAGGGGTCGGTGACCTCGTCGAGGATGGCACGCATCTTGGTGTTGATCACATCACGGGAGGTGAGGGTTTCATCCAGTTCCAGATCGCCGATGATGTTACGCAGGGTGGTAGCAGTCAGGGTTTCCATGGCCACCATGGGGTACTCCACACCGTAGGTATAGGGCTTGGGGTCAGTGATCTGGAAGTAGACCACGGTATCGATCTGCATGGTGACATTATCCTTGGTGATAACGGGCTGGGGAGGATAGTCCAGAACCTGTTCCTTCAGGCTGACTTTTTTGGCAATACGATCGATGAAGGGAACCTTGATATGAATACCAACGGCCCAAACGGTGCAGAATTTTCCCAGACGCTCGATCACATAGGCCTTGGACTGCTGAACCACATGGATGCAGCGGGTAATGGTGATGAGCAGCAGCAGGAAAATGATGGCAAAAATAATGATTCCTCCGGGCATGATGATTTCTCCTTTCGTTACATCTTATTTATTTTGCGCTGATGCGCTCCACACAAACTTTGACGCCTTCGATCCGAAGGATACGAACCAGTGCGTCCTTTTCGATGACACTGTCATCCGCGCTGCGGGCGGTCCAGTCCACACTGCCCAGCATGACCCGACCGGTACCCCGAATGTTGTCGATGGGTTCCACTACCACGGCAGTTTTTCCGATGTTGGCGTCCACATTGGTGGCGGTAATTTTGGTGTTGATGAACTTCCGGGCAAAGGGGCGAAGCAGCGCCAGAAGACCTGCGGAAACCACCAAAAATACCACGATCTGCAGCCAGATCGGTGCGCCAAGGGCAGCTGCGAGCAGTGCGCCCAATGCGCCTCCGGCAAACCAGATGCACACAAGACCTACGGTGGCTGCCTCCATGATGCCCAGGACGATCATGGCACACAGCCAGAAAACAATTTCGTACATCCAAATCCCTCCTTTGTCTTTGCACAGTGTATGGGTGTGCGTTACTTTAATAGTACACGATTTATTACGATTGTCAATGAGGAATCGACGGAAAGTTTTAGGGGAGCTATGCTGAACAAGGGATTGCTATTTTCGTCAGCTTCCGATATAATATACAATAGTAAATGTGTACGAACGGTGTTTTATCCGTTTGTATGTTAGACGGAAGGGAATTGAAAATGTTCCCATGATTTTTAGGAGAGCGATCGCATGAAGCAGTATACACTTTGTATTCCTTGTCTGTTTGGTCTGGAAGGTCTTGTTGGCGATGAGCTGCGCCGTCTTGGGATGGAGCAGGTCAGGGTAGAGGATCGCCGTGTTTATTTTACCGGCGGTGATGAGGCCATAGCCAGGGCAAATCTTTTCTGTCGTATGGGCGAACGGGTGATGCTGCAGCTGGCCCGTTTTGAGGTGCACAGCTTTGAAGACCTCTATCAGGGGGTTAAGGCGGTGGCATTGGAGGATCTGATCCCCAAGGATGGCGCTTTCCCTGTCAAGGGCTACAGCCTCAGCAGCCAGCTTCACAGTGTGCCGGATTGTCAGGCCATTGTGAAAAAGGCGGCGGTGGATCGTCTGGGTGCTCATTACGGCATCAGCTGGCTGCCGGAAACAGGCAACACCTATCAGCTCCGCTTTTCCATTATGAAGGATGTTTGCGAGCTGTTTTTGGACACCTCCGGTCAGAGCCTTCACAAGCGTGGCTACCGTGCGGTGGGCAATGATGCGCCCCTGCATGAGACTATGGCGGCAGCCATGGTGACCTTGGCCCATTATCGTGGCAGGGACTTCTTCTGGGATCCCTTCTGTGGTTCCGGTACCATCGTCATTGAGGCAGCTCTGATCGCCATGAACCGTGCCCCCGGCCTGAACCGCGGCTTTGCCGCCCAGAATTGGGAAACCATTCCCAAAACGGTATGGCAGCAGGCAAGGGAAGAGGCAAAGGACAAGGAATTCCATGGAGATTACCGCATCCTTGGCACTGACATTGATCCTGCCAGTGTGGGCATTGCCATTTCCAATGCCAAGAAGGCGGGTGTCAGCAAGCTGATCGAATTCCGTGAAGCAGATGCCACCCGCATGAGCCTGCCGGCAGAGCGGGGCGTGATCGTGTGCAACCCGCCTTATGGCGAAAGAATGATGGAGCAGCGCTCTGCCCAGCGTCTGTACCGCGCTATGGGCAAGCACTGGCGCTTTGCAGATAAGTGGAATAAGTATATTATCTCTTCTGAACCTGAATTTGAGTATTATTACGGTGCCCAGGCATCCAAAAAGCGCAAGCTGTATAATGGTCGTCTGCAGTGCAATGTCTATATGTATTATCCCAACAGACAACAGAAATAAAAACCCCTGAACAGGATGGGAGCAAATATGAAGCATTGGTTTATCATCAACCCTGCTGCAGGTAAGACAGACCGCACCACAGAACTGAGCTGCAAGATTTCCAAGCTTTGCAAAGAGCGAGATTTTGACTTTGAAGTGGTGGTGTCCCATGCACCCGGGCAGTGCGAAGCCCTTGCCCGGGCAGCCGCCCAGACCGGTGAGCCCTGCCGCATCTATGCCTGCGGCGGTGACGGTACCCTCAATGAGGTGGTCAACGGTGCAGCGGGATATTCCAACGCAGCAGTTACGGTGTTTCCCTCCGGCTCCGGCAATGATTTTGTCAAGGCTTCCTCAGATCCTGCGGCTTTCTTTGATTTGGAGCGGCTGCTTGACCCGGATGAAAAGGAGTTTGATCTGATCGAGGCGGGAGACCGCTATGGTATCAATATCTGCTCGGTTGGCATTGATGCCCGGGTGGCCATTGATGTTGCCAAGTATAAGCGGCTGCCTCTGGTGAGTGGCTCCGGTGCATATCTGCTTTCCACCCTTGTGAATGTCATCAAGGGAATACATCGCCATTATGTGATAGAAGTGGCGGGAGAAGTCATCGATGCCCGCCAGACGATGATCTGTGCCTGCAATGGCCGATGGTATGGCGGTGGCTTCCATCCCGTTCCCGATGCAGAACTGGATGATGGCCTTTTGGATGTTTTGCTGATTCGGCCTGTTTCCAGATTCAAGGTGGCGGCTTTGATTGGGAAGTTTAAGGCGGGGAAGTATCGGGATTTTCCCGATCTCATCCGACATTTGCGGGTCCCGGAAATCACCGTACATAGTGACGAACCAAGCAAGATCAATGTGGATGGAGAGCGTCTGATTGGCAAGGATGTAACCTTCCGCATCAGCGAAAAGAAGCTGCGCTTCTTCTATCCGAAGGGGCTGAGCTGGGCAGCACAGGCAGTTCCGGCGGCTGTTTGATGAGGCGAAGGCGAAAAAAAGTGGAAATTCCCCTTGACTTTTCTTAAAAAAAGGGTATGATATACGTGTTGGCACTCTTAAATAACGAGTGCTAACACGTCGCTTTTTGTCACTGATTTTATATATTATGGCCCGCAAGGGTCGTCAAAATACAGGAGGTAGTAAAATGAAATTGATCCCACTGGCTGACCGTGTATTGCTGAAGGCAGTTGAAACCGAGGAAAAGACCGCTTCCGGCATCATTCTCTCCACTGCCACCAAGGAAAAGCCTGAGGTATTTGAAGTTGTCAGCGCCGGCCCCGGCGGCATCATCGACGGCAACGAAGTAAAGATGGTTGTGAAGACCGGTGACCGGGTTGTGACCAGCAAGTATTCCGGTACTGAGGTCAAGCTCGACGGTGTGGAATATACCATCGTTCGCCAGAGTGATATTCTGGCAATCGTAGAATAATTTGGAGGATTACAATATGGCAAAGCAGATTGTTTATGGCGAAGAAGCCCGCAAGGCCCTTCAGGCCGGTATTGACCAGCTTGCAAATACTGTAAAGGTAACTCTGGGTCCCAAGGGCCGCAATGTGGTTCTGGGCAAGAAGTATGGCGCACCCCTGATCACCAATGACGGCGTGACCATCGCAAAGGATGTGGAGCTGGAAGACGCTTTTGAGAACATGGGCGCACAGCTCGTCCGCGAAGTTGCTACCAAGACCAACGATGCTGCCGGCGACGGCACCACCACCGCAACCCTGCTGGCTCAGGCCATTGTCCGTGAGGGCCTCAAGAATGTCACCGCTGGTGCAAACCCCATGGTCATGCGTAAGGGCATTCAGAAGGCCGTTGACGCCGCTGTGGAAAGCATCAAGGCAAACTCCGAGCCTGTGAAGGGCAGCGAAGATATCGCAAGAGTCGGCGCTGTTTCCTCCGGTGACGAGGAAGTGGGCAAGATGATCGCAGAGGCTATGGAGAAGGTTTCCGCCTCCGGTGTCATCACCATTGAAGAATCCAAGACCGGCGAGACCTCTCTGGATGT
>JAZRCV010000201.1:0-17169 GCA_045659925.1 Faecousia sp. | reverse complement strand
TTGGCCTTCATCATCTGGTGCTTGCTGCTGTGAAAGCCCTTTTCCGGGCGGCGTTCATAAAAATAGGTGTTTCCGTCGGAATAGCTCTCCCGCTGCTTGCGTCGCAGCAGCCACCAGAGGTCAAACTCACTGACCTCCATGCCAAGTCCCAGAATATACACATCCCCATAGAGGAACAGCTCCGGCCAGGAGGTAAATTCCTTCTGGGAGATCAGGTCTGTCTTTCCGGAGTAGCTCTGGTTGGTACAGATTTCTTTGATGCCCCACAGCAATCTGCCGTAGCGGTCATAGCTCAGGATGATGCCCCCCGGTACGCCGCATTCCCCATGGATATGCCAAAGGCCGGTATCTGTGCTGCCTGACTTGGCCAGATAGCAGCTATGGAGTCTGTAATATTGTTCCTTTTTTTCACCGCCGAGGCGAAGGCGCTTGCCGCTGCGGGCAGAGGAATTTTTGAAGTTCAGCCTGGGGAAAAAGGCTTTTTCCAGGCAGTAGGAATAGTTCGTGGTCATGATATGATCCGCATTCAATGCCGGAAGCTTGTCCAGATACTCATTTGAGGCATGCTTCAGCAAACCCATCGCCTCTTTCAGGCGTGTTTCCTCCTCCCGAATCTGCGCCGCGCTCAGATGTGCCGGGGCCGGATCATGGGTGGACAGCAGCTGGTACAGCATGGGGAATGGGATGATCTTCCGCTGTTCCTCTGTGAGGGAGAGTGCGTCCTCCACGGTCAGATGCTTTATGAGGTCTTCCCAGCTTTTCTGGCCGCTGTCATATTCCAGACCGTTGCCGATCAGCAGGATCTGGGGCCGCCCCGGACCTCTTGACGGATAAACGAAATGATGCTCCATTCTGATTCACGCCCTTTCTCTTTTCTGTATCATACTACATCCGGCCGTGGATGTCACCATTTTTCCGCTTTTGCTAATAACGGCAATGCCGCCCGAAGGAAATCCTTCGGGCGGTATGTCGATGGGTTATGCCTCATCTCCCGTAAACATCTGCTGATAGCGGGAAATAATCGTGGCAAGCTGGGCGCGGGTGGCGGTTGCCTTGGGGCTGAGGGAGGTCACGCCGCCGGAGACGGTACCGGTGATGAGGCCCTCTGCCACGGCCCATGCCATGCCATCCAGGGCAAAGCCTGCCACATTGCCGCAATCGGGGAAGGTGGTGAGGTCAGTGCCCTCGGCCATCTCGATGCCGGTGAACTTGCTGTAGCGGTAGAGGATGGTGGCGATCTGCTCTCTTGTGATATTGGCGGTGGGAGCGAAGCGATTATCTCCAACGCCATTGACGATGTCATTCTGACTTGCCCACAGCACCGCATCGGAATACCACTGGCCTGCCTTCACATCGGTAAAGGGAAGCGCTCCTTCTACCTCAGGGCTGCCTGCGATGCGGTAGAGCACGGTGACCAGCTCGGCGCGGGTCATGGTGCGATCCGGGGCAAAGGTGGTGGCGCTGGAGCCGTTCATGATACCCTTGTCATAGACATAGTCCACATGTTCTGCGTACCAAGTATTGGCATCTGTGTCTGCAAAAACCGCCGGAATCAGATTGCTGACATTAGGCTCTTCGCAAACAATACACACACCGGTTTCCAGACCAGTTTGTGTCGCAGTAGGTTCAATCCTTGTGACATCCATGCCAAAGGAATGCCCTGTTGCAGGAATGGATACCTTTACATTCTTATCACACCTTGAGCATCTACCCGTTATAGCTCCCTCCTGTGTGCAGGTCGGGGTTGTTTCTTCTCTGTTATAGAAGGGATCATGTTCCTGAACCGTAAGCACGATTGAATCAGTTTTCCCACTGAGGCTGGCTGTTAAAGTGGCCTGTCCGGGCTTCAGGCAAACATACCTGCCTTCTTTGTCAATAGACACCACACCGGGATCCGAAGAAGTCCATTTCGCATGAACATAAGTAAGCTCCGGACAGTAAGTATCTAAAATCGATTCCCGACCAGGGCAAAGCACTGTTGTGTTGGGTTTCCTGATATACAGCGCACTGATTGTTTCCACTTTTACGGGAATGCTTTTGGTAAGCTTGCCACAGGTAGCGGTGATAGTGGCTGTTCCCGGCTTCTTGGCAATGAAATAACCATAACCCGCAACTTGTTCTGCCACCAGAATCACACTTGGATCAGAGGATGTATAGGTGACTTTCCGGTCAGAAGTACTGTCCATGGGTGAGGGCATCACATAACCTGTACAACGATCGTATTCTGTATCAATTAACAAACTTGCATTTCCTTCATAGGGATGTCCGCCCCAGTAAAATTCCAATCCTGTTGCCGGTTTGGCAGATGTTACAACATTGAGATATATCGTTTCATGAGAACCTATATCGTTGTAATTGATATCCTCTACACAAGTAAAGAACTGATAATTGCCCGGCTTAAACATATTGCGTGAAGCATTCCAGGTCCAGGAAAATGTGTAAGTTCCCTGACGAGCCGGAAGGCGTATTTCTACCGGATCCTGGTCACCAGTTTCGTGGAAAAAAGTAAAACTTATATAAGCAGCTTTAGGATGTATAATATGAGCATAAAAATTCAGCGTGGTGGACTGTCCCTGCACAACACTTTTATAGTCCTCTGTAACATAGGGAAGCACATAGGAGTTGATCGTGTCTAAATAATAACCCGATTTGGTTTGATTTGGCGCAACAGCATATGCAGGCACAGCCAAAGAGACGGCCATCGTTAACGCCAATAGAATGGACAAAAACTTTTTCATACAAATTCTCCTTCTGTTTTTGATTGACGAAGTGCAGGCCAGATCATTCGCTATCCGCGGGGAACATCTGCTGATAGCGGGAAATAATCGTGGCAAGCTGGGCGCGGGTGGCGGTTGCCTTGGGACTGAGGGAGGTCACGCCTCCGGACACGGTGCCGGTGATGAGGCCCTCGGCTACGGCCCATGCCATGCCTTCAAGGGCAAAGCTTGCAACACCGGCATAATCCGGGAAGGCGGTCAGATCCGCACCTTCTGCCATCTCCACACCAAGGGTCTGGGTATAGCGATAGAGGATGGTGGCGATCTGCTCTCTTGTGATATTGGCGGTGGGAGCGAAACGATTGTCCCCCACGCCGTTGACAATCTTATTCTGCACGGCCCAGGTCACAGCATCGGAGTACCACTGGCCGTCGGGGATATCCGTAAATGCGCCGTCAAAGGTCACTTCCGGGCTGCCTGCGATGCGGTAGAGCACGGTGACCAGCTCCGCGCGGGTCATGGTGCGGTCGGGGGCAAAGGTGGTGGCACTGGAGCCGTTCATGATGCCCTTGTCATAGACATAGTCCACATGATCGGAATACCAGGACTTGTAGTTCGTGTCAGTAAAGATTGCCTCTTCGATGATCGTCACCGCTTCCTTCTGACCGCAGAGGCTGCAGGGGCCAACCGTCATGGCAGGCTTGGTGGCGGTGCGCTGGCTGACAGGGAGACCTTCCCGCTGATCATGCTCCGTGACCGTATAATTGACCCACCGCGAGGTACTGGCACAGGAGAAAATCACAGTTGCGCTGCCGGGACCAACCGCCGTAACAATGCCATTCTTGACCGTAACCACATCAGGATTTGTTGTGCTCCATTCTGCCTCATAGGGTGTGCCTTCCGGCAGACAGGTAACGACGATCTTATCCGTCATACCAACGCACAGGTCCGGATCGGTCGCGTTGGCATGGAAGCTGGCATAATGTACTTCGCCCGCTTCAAAAGGAATGGTCTTCTTCACATTACCGCAGGTAATGGTGATGCTGGCATTGCCATAGCCTTTGGCCTGCACATAAATATAGCCGGCATCCACATAAGCGGTCAGAAGATTGGGGTTAGAGGAAGTAACCGTGACATTGCGGCTGGCAGTATTGACATAGGGAAGCAGCGAAAAGGCAAGACAGGTAGGGTCAAACATGGGAATTGCTTCCGGCATATCATAATAATCCCCATTCACAGCCCACATCACTTCCATATCGGTGGCGGGGATATGCTGATTGACCACATAAAGATCAACGGCATAATAATCCTGATAGTAGGCATAGCCTTCTTCGTCCAGAAGCAAAGCAATCAGGGTGTATTCGCCCACAGGATATCTGGCATCGGCCTTCCAGGTCATGGCAATGGAGCCATTATGGAAATCGCTCATCTTGTAGATGCGCTCTTCCACGATCTCAAGTTCTTCAGAAGACATCACCTCGTCCACGGAGCCGCGGCAGATGATGACATCAAACAGATCTCTGCTGCTTATGGCTTCGACCAGTTTGAACTGCAGAAGGGCAGTTTCATTCTTGAGAACCGCAGTGCCAAAAGCCTGGGCATAGGGGTACACCAGGGTATCCGGTGTTGCAGGAGATTTTTCTTCGTTCTTCATTTTCAGGATCTGCGCAACGCGCATTTCTGCCTCTGTTGCAGCCATCGCGGGCACAGCCAGCGAGAGGGCAAGGGCAAGCGCCAGCACCAGAGCCAGCAGTTTTTGCATCTTTTTCATTATGGCTTCTCCTTTCGGATTTTAGCATCGCCGCCCGGGCATGGGCTGCCGTGGCGGCGATATATAGGGGATGGTCTGTTCCCCGGATACCATACTCTACCATATTAGAAGCAATATATCAAGGGGGCATTGTGCATTTTGCAAATGCATCCTCAGATTTTCTACAAAAATATTACACACAACGCCGGGGCGTTAAGTTCAATACGAGATACTTCTGCGGAAAAATCTTTGCAGAATCAAAAACGCAGCTTTTTCTGCACGGGCGGATGTGGGCATCCGCCCCTACATCCGCATTGCGACCATTTGCACATTTATCAGGTCACACCGTAGGGACACCCGTCCCCGGGTGTCCGCATAACGGCTGCGAATTCGCCGAAACCCTCCATATAAACGCAATATTTTCTGCCGGGTACCCCGGAGGGGTGTCCCTACAAGCGGTCAGCAAGTGGGGTGAAATTTTTTCTTCCGGTGCATCGGCGCACTTGCGATTTCTCCTTGAAAATGTTACCATAAGGTTGTCAATTTTTGTCGAGGTGAATCGGATGACATACTTTTTAGATACCACGGAAACCATCCCCTCCGGTGTGGGCTTTGCCCACTTTGGCTCGCTGCATCTGATTGAACTGGGGCTGTTTGTACTGATTACCGTTGCCTGCGCCCTGCTCTATCGCAAAGCCGGGACGGGTGCGCGAAAAAATATCCGCATAAGCTTTGCTGTGCTGCTGCTTCTGGACGAGCTGTTCAAGCATGCCATGCTCCTGATCGGCTACAGATGGAACCCCAGCTATCTTCCTGTGCATTTGTGCAGCATCAATGTGTTTCTGGCGGCCTTCCATGCCTGGAAGCCCCGCAAAGCCGTTTCGGACTTCCTCTACTGCGTCTGCATGCCCGCAGCACTGGCTGCTCTGCTGTTCCCCAGCTGGAACGACCTTCCCCTTGGCAATTTCATGCATCTGCACAGCCTGAGCATTCATATGCTGCTGGCGATCTATCCTGTGATGCTCCTTGCCGGCGGCGAGGTCAGCCGCGATCCCCGGCAGATTCCCAAATGTCTGGGAATTCTCCTTGGTCTGGCCGCGGTTGCGCTGGTGGTGAATCTGATCTTTGATACCAATTTTATGTTCCTGATGTACGCCCCGGACAATAACCCCCTGAAGTGGTTTGAAACCACCTTTGGCCATCATCTGATCGGTTTCCCCATCATCATCACCGCCGTGCTGTTCATCACCTATTTCCGCCTGCCCAAGCGCAGTAAGGTCGCCACAAAATAATCACAATTCCCGCAGCCGCCCCCGGCTGCGGGATTTTTGCATAAACCTACCTGTTTGCGCGTAGGGACACCCCTCCGGGGTGCCCGGCAGGAAAATTTGCGTTTTCATTGGAACCACCGGCGAATTCGCAACATTTTGGGACGGGAGACCCGTCCCCTACGATACTTCTGATTGATTTTATAAATATGAGAGAAAAAGCAAGAGCTTGCTGCAAATCCGCAGCAAGCTCTTATCCATATTATTCGGTTTTGCCCTTGTTGAGCCAAGGTCTTGCGATCTTGACATTGAAGAACTCAATCAGGGGGCCCATGAAGAAGGCGGTGATGATGGTGCCGATGCCGGCGATGGTGGGGATTTCCAGAGGCTTGCCCCCTGCCAGCAGGAAGCAGACCACACCCAGAACCACGCACACCAGATCCGCTGCGATGCGGCAATACTGGAACTTGCCCAGCTTCCACTTTTCGGACAATACGATGGCAACTGCGTCATAGGTGGAAACACCAAGGTTTGCCGTCATATACAGGGCAGAGCCGAAGCAGATGACCACGATGCCGATGAGAAGGCACACTGCGCGCACCACCATGGAGGGGTCGGGCAGGAGCTGCTGCAGGCTGTTGTAAGTAAACTCGGTGATATAGCCCAGCAGGAACAGGTTAATGAAGGTGGCAAGGCCGATCTTGCTGCGGTCGGTCAGCAGACTGAAGGTGAGAAGCAGCAGGTTGACGATCACATACAGGGTGCCGAAGGAGATGGGGATCAGGGCACTCAGGCCGCTCATCAGGGACTGGAAGGGATCCACACCCAGAGCCGCAATCTTAAACACGCCCACGCTGATGGCGCAAACGATAACGCCGCAAAGGGACATCAGAATTCTTCTTGTTTTCACAAATCGATCCTACTTTCTTTGATACTTTTGGGCCGGTTTCAGCCACACGAGGGGCATTATACCATCCGGCAGGAAAGAAAGCAAGGGCGCATAATGATAGAAAAAGGAGGGCAAATTCCGCCCTCCTTTGGTATGAATGATTGTTAAGGAAGTGCCGATTGCATAAAAACGAACCGCCGGGTTGCGGCGGTTCGCAGACCTTGTATCTTAGGGACGCAGACCCAGACCGCCTTCCAGGGTCAGGGTTTCGCCGGTCATATACTTGAAATCGGGGTGGGCAAGCTGGACGCAGACTCTGCCGATATGCTCCTCGGGATCGCCGAAGAAGCCCATGGGCGGGGTGTGGACATTCTTGTCAAAGGCTTCGGGATAGGCATTCTTGAAATTCTCAAGCTGAGAGGTCCATGCCAGGGGGCAGATGACATTGACATTGATGCCGTCCTTGCTCCATTCCGTGGCAGCCACGCGGGTCAGGCCGCGGATGCCTTCCTTGGCAGCAGCATAGGCGCACTGGCCATAGTTGCCGAAGAGGCCTGCGCCGGAGGCGAAGTTGATGACAGTGCCCTTGGCCTTGGCAAGATAGGGATAGCAGGCCTGCATATAATAGAAGGCAGCGTAGAGGCCGGAATAGATGGCCAGGTCAAACTGCTCGGTGGTATGCTGGGCCAGGGTGACGCCGGAGGCAGATGCCTGGGCATTGTTGATAAGCACATCGATGCCGCCGAATTCGGCAATGGTCTGCTCCACGACGGAAGCGGTGATGGCGGCATTGTCCGCACCGGCGGAGATGTCTGCCTGAATGGGCAGCACCTTGACGCCGTAGGTCTGCTCCAGAGCTTCCTTGGCATCCTGCAGCTTCTGCACATTGCGTCCGGTGATGACGATGTTGGCGCCTTCCTTGGCATAGGCGGTGGCGATGCCGTAGCCAATGGAGCCGGGTCTGCCGTCGGCGAGAGTTGCCTTGCCGCCGCCGGTGATGAGTACGGTCTTACCGGTTAAAAATCCCATAATCATGGTCTCCTTTGTATATTGATATCGGGGTTATTTTTTTCTATACACACGCAGTATATCACGAATTGCCCATAATCACAAGCCCCGACACAAAAATAGTCAAGGACGCACAGGGGCCTGACAATTCCTGCGTAAAATCTACCTGCGTGGGCGTAGGGACACCCCTCCGGGGTGTCCGGCAGGAAATATTGCCTTTATATGGAGTCTACCGGCGAATTCGCAATATTTTGGGCCGGGAGACCCGGCCCCTACGATATAATCTGATGGTTTTTGCGATGCAACAAGGGCGGGAGCAAGCTCCCGCCCTTTGGGTTATTCAGCGCATGCAGAACCGGCCTGTGTGGTCTTCTTGATTATGGCAATTCCTTCTGAATCGCTTTTACAATGCGTCCAAACGCAGACTTGGTGGATAATTTGCAAAGAAGGTAGCCAAAGACCCCCATACCAGAACAAAAAGCCAGCGTCAAAAGCTTGTCCGGCCAAGGGCTGACAACAAGAGTCAATATGCCCATCATCATTAAACTGCCGATCCATATGTACATAAAAGCCCGAATAAAATCCGCCGGCTGTCCCTGTATTTGCAGGACAGTCCTTCCATCCGCTTGGGAAACCGCAATCGTTATTTCCGGCACAAAGGACTGTCTTTCACCGAATTTTATCTTACGAAAGATCGGCTTCAAAATATAACCCGCTTCCGTTCGGGTGCAGGAATACGTCCAGTGGGTATGGCGATAAATCCCTCTGAGCAGGCGGGCAATCAGATCCTCCCCCACCGGGCAGCGGATAATGTGCTCCGCAGATACAGAAAATCCAAGCTTCATCGCTTTCCCTCCTACATATGATATGGTTATTATAGCATGCAAAAAGGGCGGGAGCAAGCTCCCGCCCTTTGGGTTATTCAGCGCGCTTTACATCCGGTGATCCCGAATCCATTCCAGAAGCGCTTCATAATTCATCTGCCCGGAGGCTACCGCCAAGCCAACAGTTGCCACATCTTCGTTGGTACAATCCATGTGAATGCCATTGACTTCCAGAAATGTCAGCATGACATACATTCCGATCCGCTTGTTTCCGTCTACAAAGGCATGGTTGGAAATCAGATGATAGCCGAGTCGGGCGCCTTTTTCTTCCTTGGTTGGGTAAAACTCCTGCCCGCCAAAGCCGGAAAAAGCAATTTCCAGCGCAGATTCCAGAAGCCCCTCGTCCCGCACACCGATGCTTCCACCGGTTTCCTGCGCGATCAGTTTGTGCAGCAGCAGAACTTTTTCCTTTGAAAATTTAATCATTTTGCAAGCTCCTCAAAAGCAGGCTTGAACCGCTTCAGGATTCTGGCAGCAACAATATCAATCTTTTCATCATCTGTCAGATCCAGAAAGGGAGACTTTTCCAGATCGATCACCATATATTTGGGTCGGTTGTTCTTGAAAATCACAGCCTGACCGTTTTTCTCAGCAATTCTTGTGACCCGGGAGAAGTTTTGGTTTGCTTCTGTGGCAGAAACAATGGCATTGGTATCAATTTGCATAACAGCACCTTCTTTCCGATATCATTATATGCAGAAAATAGGTAGAAGTCAACCTATTATAAAATAGTAGCTCGCGAAAAGGAGGGTGAAGCGGTTGCTTCACCCTCCCAAAAGGGGTTATTCTATTAGAAGTAGCGCTTCAGCAGGCCTTCCAGAGCCTTGCCGTGGCGGGCTTCGTCTCTTGCCATTTCATGAACGGTGTCATGGATGGCGTCCAAGCCGTTGGCCTTGGCGACCTTAGCCAGGTCGAACTTGCCGGCGGTTGCGCCGTATTCGCAGTCTACGCGCCATGCCAGGTTGTCCTTGGTGGTGGCCTTCATGTTGGGCTCCAGGGTGCCGCCCAGCAGTTCTGCGAACTTTGCTGCGTGCTCAGCTTCTTCATAAGCTGCCTTTTCCCAGTACAGGCCGATCTCGGGATAGCCTTCACGATGGGCGATACGGGCCATGCACAGGTACATGCCGACTTCGCTGCATTCGCCGTTGAAGTTGGCCATGAGCTGCTCGAGGATGAACTTCTTGTCTTCTTCGGAGATGTCGGGGTTGTTGGCAACGGTGGATTCGTAAACGCCGAATTCGTGCTCAGCGGCCAGCTTGCCTTCTTCCATTACCTTGAACTTCTCGCCGGGAACCTTGCACAGGGGGCAGCAGAAATCGGCGGGCATCTCGTCAGCTTCGTGAACATAACCACATACGGGGCATACATACTTCTTCATAATATTCTCCTCCATTAAGTAAATTGTTTTAATTATTTTTTGAATTTATATTGGTGGACAAGCCAATTATTCCTCTTCTTCGAAGACATCAGCGCCGAGGCCGCACAGCGGGCATTCAAAATCGGCGGGGAGCTCTTCTGCTTCATGGACATAACCGCAAACGGTGCAAACATACTTTTTCATAATATTTCCTCCTGTTATGATGCTTCACAGTCTACTGTGCATGCTCCGCACAGGCCGTGAAAGGTAAGATGACAATGTTCGATCTGGGCGCCGGTTTCTTCAGAAGCTCTGTCGCAGAGCTTTTGAGGAACCTGCAGCTGGTGAAGATCCAGGATCTTCCCACATTGGGTACATACGAAGTGGACATGGGGCTGGGTGTTGCCATCGAATCGCTCCACACCGGCCACATAGCCAAGGCTTGCGATGACCCCTTGCTGCTTGAGCTGGGAAAGGTTGCGGTAGACGGTGCCCAGGCTGATATCCGGATAATGCTCTTTGAGCTGGAAGAAAATCCACTCTGCACTGGGGTGGATATCTGTGGTTTTCAGGGCTTCGATAACGGCGTCACGCTTCTTGGAGTGGCGCTGGATTGGCTGCATGGGATCACCTCTTTTCTTAATAGTAACAATTCCTGTTAGCAATTATTTTATACCATATCCAAGGCCATTTGTAAAGTCTTTTTTTCAGAAAAATCAAAAAAATTTTTTCCTCAAATGATAGATATGTATTTAATGCTCGGAAGATTACAGCGCACTTGCTTTTGTGAATGCGCGGGCGGTGATTAACCACCTGCGCAGGATATGCCCCATTTATTTGATAGTACCCGGCGAATTCGCAACCTTTACGCGGACACCCGAGGACGGGTGTCCCTACGGTCAGATCTGCCAATCTTTGCAACGCAATTGCCTGTATGGATGTAGGGACACTCCTCCGGGGTGTCCGGCAGAAGATGGTTGCATTTATATCGAGGGTTCCGGCGAATTCGCAATCTTTTGCGGGCGGATGGTATCCGCCCCTACGACCATACAGGCAAATCCGGCGCAAAATCTGTCAGACCGTCCCCAACATTATGCATAAAAAAACGGGTGCGCTGCGGGATTTGCAGCGCACCCTTGGGGCTATTTTTGATTCTGGTGATAGACACACCGGGAGCAGTCGCCGCTACAGCCGATGCAGCGGCCTTTTTTGCGGCGGTTTCGCATCCAGAGGATGCTGGCAACGATCCAGAGAGCCAGTACGCCTAACAGGAGATACTCAAGCCAGCTCACAGGATCACCCCCAGCAGCAGATACACGGCAAGAGCCACGATCCAGGCAACACCCGACTGGGCAAAGGCCACGACGGTAGCCTTAACGCCGGAGTTCAGCTCCCGGCGCACTGCGGAGATGGCAGCGACGCAGGGGGTATAGAGCAGGGTGAACACCAGGAAGCTGATGGCGGCGCGGATGGTAAAGAGTCCCGTGAGGGCGCTGCCTGCCAGCAGAATTTCCAGGGTGGATACTACGGATTCCTTGGCAATGAAGCCGGTGATGAGGGCGGTGGAGATCCGCCAGTCACCGAAGCCCAGGGGGGCAAAGATGGGAGCGATCAGGCTGCCCACGGAGGCCAGCAGGCTCTCGGCGCTGTCTGCCACCACATTGAAGCGCAGATCAAAGGTCTGCAGGAACCAGATGGCAATGGTTGCCACAAAGATTACGGTGAATGCCCGCTGCAGGAAGTCCTTTGCCTTATCCCACATGAGCTGCAGCACGCTTCTCATGGAGGGGAAGCGGTAATTGGGCAGCTCCATCACGAAGGGCACGGGATTTCCACGGTAAGCGGTGCGGTTCAGGATGGCGGCGCAGCCAATGCCCACCAGAATGCCGAATACATACAGACCCATCATCACCAATGCCTGATATTTGGCAAAGAAAGCGGCGGTGAAGAAACCGTAGATGGGAATCTTGGCGCTGCAGCTCATGAAGGGGGTGAGGAGGATGGTGAGCTTCCGATCCCGCTCCGAGGACAGGGTGCGGGTGGCCATGACGGCGGGCACCGTGCAGCCAAAACCAATCAGCATGGGCACGATGCTGCGGCCGGAAAGGCCAATGCGGCGCAGCAGCTTATCCATCACGAAGGCGATGCGAGCCATATAGCCAGTATCTTCCAGAATAGAGAGGAAGAAGAACAGGGTCACAATGATGGGCAGGAAGGACAGCACGCCGCCCACACCGGCAAACACGCCGTCAATGATCAGGCTATGTACCACAGGGTTGAGGCCGTAGGCGGTGAGGGCATTGTCCACCAGCATGGCAAAGCCATCAATGGCCATGGCCAGGAGGTCGGACAGGAAGGAGCCAATCACATTAAAGGTCAGGTAGAAAATGCTCAGCATGATCAGGGCAAACACCGGCAGGGCCGTGTATTTTCCCGTCAGGATGCGGTCAATGCGTACGCTTCTGCGATGCTCCTTGCTTTCCTTGGCTTTCACCACGCATTCCCGGCATACGCCCTCGATGAAATTATAGCGCATATCTGCCATGGCGGCATTGCGGTCGAGGCCGCAATCCTCTTCCATCTGCACGATGGTGTGCTCGATGGCATCCAGATCGTTCTGATGCAGATCCAGAAGCTCCCGCACGATGGGATCGCCCTCAATGAACTTGATGGCAGCAAAGCGGGCGGGCAAGCGGCTGGATAAGGCATGGTCTTCAATGATGTGGCACACGGAGTGGATGCAGCGGTGCACCGGGCCTGCGGGGCAGAAGTCATACACCTTGGGCAGCTGACGGCGCCGGGCTGTCTCCACTGCGATGCGGGTCAGTTCACTCACGCCGTCATTCTTGATGGCGCTGATGGGCACCACCGGAATGCCAAGCTGGGAGGACAGCTTCTCCGTGTCAATGCTGCCGCCGTTGCTGCGCACCTCATCCATCATATTCAGCGCCAGCACCATGGGAATCCGCATGGCAATGAGCTGCAGGGTCAGATAGAGGTTTCTTTCAATATTTGTGGCATCTACAATATTAATAATGCCATCGGGATGCTCGTTGAGCAGGAAGTTGCGGGTGACGATCTCCTCTTCGCTGTAGGGACGCAGGGAGTAAATGCCGGGAAGATCCACCACTTCGCAGCTCTTCTGACCCCGGACAGCACCCACCTTCTGATCCACCGTGACGCCGGGGAAATTGCCCACATGCTGGTTGGATCCGGTCATCTGATTGAACAGGGTGGTCTTGCCGCAGTTCTGATTGCCGATCAATGCAAAAATCATACGCCGTCCACCTCGATTTCTTTGGCATCCTCCAGACGGATGGTCAGAGTATAATCCCGCAGCCGCAGCTCAATGGGATCCCCCAGGGGGGCCACCTTGGTGATGGTCAGTTTCGTCTTGGGGATCAGCCCCATATCCAGCAGGCGGCAGCGCAGGGCGCCCTCGCCACCCACACGGGTAATGACGGCTTCCTTTCCAATGGGCAGCAGATCGAGTGTCATAAGCAAAGCTCCTTTCTCAGGAATCTATAGTTAGATGCGTCTTATCTTTCGGAGTTAGTATACTCTAACCCTTAAAAAAATGCAAGCACCATCCTCCCAGAAAATACCACAAATTTACAAAATGCGATCTTCAACGGATTGGTCATTCCAAACAATATGCATTGGCGCTCCCCCATTGATCCAACGCAGAGGCCTCCAACGGAATGTAGGGGCGGATGCCCACATCGTCCCCTATGAAGGTTGCGAATTCGCCGAAAATCTCGATATAACCGCAACATTTCCTGCTGGGCACCCCGGAGGGGTGCCCCTGCGGGCACAGGCAGAGTTTACGCAAAAACTGGGGGATGCTCTTGAAAACGGTTGCAATCAGGCAAAAAATTCGGTACAATAATTATGTATACACCTTTTTTGTTTTGGTATATGGCTATGAATTTATAAAACACAGAAACACGAGGAACAACTATGACGAAAAAACGGATCTGCACAGCCCTCAATGCCGCTATGATATTGGGCATCGTGCTGTTTTTGCTGTTGGGTCTTGCCCGGGCGATCCTGCGGCCCAAGACGGTCAACGACTATGAAAACCGCACCGCGAATCTGCTTCCCGCCTTCACTCTGTCCGGTTGGCTGGACGGCAGCTTTCAGCAGGGGGTGGAGGATGCGCTGGGCGATCAGGCCCCCTTCTCCGTCACCATGAAGAAGCACTATAATGATATGGATAACTCCATCAAATATAAGGCCTTTACCATGGTGTCTGAAGCAAGGCCCGAGCAGATGGTGATCTACGAAGGCTTCCGCATCTACGGCGGCAATCACATCTCCTTTGCGCCGCAAACCTGGGAAGAGGTGGAAGCGCCGCTGCAGACCCGTGCGCAGAAGCTTTCTGCGGTGATCTCCGCCCACCCGGAAACGGATTTCCATGTCTATTATATTGAACATGAGACGGATGTGGTGTTTGAGACCGGCGAAAAGCTGGGCATCTTTGAATACCTGAAAGAACATCTGCCCCTTAATCCGGAGCAAATGGACTGTTTTGAGGTAAATGATCTTGCCCAATTCCATTCCCGCTTCTTCCTCACCGACCACCACTGGAACTGGGAAGGCGCCTATCTTGGCTATCAGGAAGCAGCAAAGCTTCTGGGAGTCACGGAGCCTCTTTCTCCCACAGGAGAACCGGTACTCATGAGCAGCAACTTCAGCGGCTCCAAGGTGCAGCTTTTGGGCAGCGACAATCTGTTCGTTGAACCCTTCTATGCTTATCCCTTCTCCACCCCGGACATGACCGTCACCATCAACGGCGAACCCGGCACCTACGGCCTGCAGAAGGAATTCTTTGCAGGAACCGCCTCCTACCTGACCTATGGCAGCTTCTACGGTGGCGATTTTGGCGAGGTGATCTTTGACAACGGAGAAGGAGAGAATCTGCTGATCTTAGGCGAATCCTATGACAATGCCATTGTGCAGCTTTTGGCCTCCCATTTTGGCCGAACCCACAGTGTGGATCTGCGCCATTACGAAACCGCCATGGGCGAGCCCTTCCGTCTGGCACAGTATATAGACGAAAACGATATTGACCGGGTGCTTCTGATCGGCAGCAACGGCTTCTTTACCAACGAAGACTTCACCTTGGAGGATTGACCATGGTATTCAGCTCTCAAACCTTTTTATTTGCTTTTCTCCCTCTGGCGCTGCTGTGCCTGCTGATCCGCCGCCGCTGGGTGCAGAATGCCTGCCTGCTGATCGCTTCCCTGCTGTTCTATGCATGGGGCGAGCCGAAAAATGTGATCCTCATGTGCCTTGCCACCGGCATCGCTTGGGTTGGCGGTATCGTGGAGGAAAAATTAGCTGCTCAGGGCAAAATGAACGCCAGAAAAGCGGTGTATCTTTTCACCGTAATCATCATTTTGGGCAACCTCTTTGTTTTTAAATATCTGAACTTCTTCTGTGAGAATCTGGCGTTCCTCGGGGTGAAATCCCCGGAGATTGCCCTTCCCATCGGCATCAGCTTCTATACCTTCCAGGTTCTGTCCTATGTGATCGACCTGCACAACGGCAAAATCGGGGTGCAGCGCAATTACTTTTACCTTCTCATGTATGTCAGCTTCTTCCCCCAGCTCATTGCCGGCCCCATCGTCCGCTATGAGACCATCGAGCAGGAGATTTTAGAGCGGAACACCAGCATTTCTGATATGGCGGAGGGCTTCCGCCGCTTTGTGGTGGGTCTTGCCAAGAAGCTGCTGCTGGCAAATCAGGTGGCGCTGGTGGCGGAGACTATTTATGCCGGAGGTACTGCAGCCTACGGCAGCGGAATGTACTGGCTGGCTGCCGTGGCCTATGCCATGCAGATCTATTTTGATTTCTCCGGCTACAGCGATATGGCCATCGGCTTGGGCCGCATGTTCGGCTTCCACTTCCTGGAAAATTTCAACTATCCCTATACCGCTTTGTCCGTCACAGATTTCTGGCGGCGGTGGCATATTTCCCTGTCCACCTGGTTCCGGGACTATGTGTACATCCCCCTGGGGGGCAACCGCACCTCGAAGGCCAAATGGCTTCGCAATATTCTCATCGTCTGGGCACTCACCGGCTTCTGGCACGGCGCCCAGTGGAATTTCGTGCTGTGGGGCCTTTACTATGGTGCCCTTCTGCTCATCGAAAAGCTGTGGCTGGGAAAATATCTTGAAAAATGTCCCAAGGTGATCCGCTGGCTTTACTGCGCGGTGCTGGTGTGCATCGGCTGGGTCATGTTCAACCTGACAGACTTCTCTAAAATGCTGGAAGCACTGGGGCATATGTTCGCCTTCCGGGCTGCTGCGGTGCCTCAGGTGGATGTGAGCATGGTGCCGGGTCTTTTGTGGATGCTTCCCGCCGCCGTGGCCTGCACCCCCATTGCAAAAAAAGTGCAGCTCGGAGACAGTCCGGCTGCAACGCTTTTGAAAAACGGCGTATGTATTGCCCTCTTCGCGGTGTGCCTGATGTTCTGCATCAGCGCCTCCTTTAATCCCTTCATTTATTTCCGCTTCTGATGAAGTGCCTGCAGGGACAGCTCTCCCGCCAGCTTGAACAGGGCATCGGAAAGCACCCGCTCCAACGGCAGCCCGGCGCTTTGCGCCACTGCCCGGTAAAACCGCACTGTAGCGGGATCCAGCATAAGGGTAATGGATTCCATTATCGTCCCTCCCGTGAAAAAAAGACTGCAATATCCTATGCAAAACCTTGACAGATGTGATAAAATACTAAAAGCATAAGAGAATGGATTATTCCCGAAAGGATGAAAAATACTATGGCAAAAGAGAAAAAAGTCGAACAAATCACCGATATGGAGGTAGACTTTGCCCAGTGGTATACCGACGTATGCAAGAAGGCAGAGCTCATTGACTATTCCTCCATCAAGGGTATGTTTATCTACCGCCCCTATGGCTACGCCATCTGGGAAAACATTCAGCGGATGATGGATGCTGAATTCAAAAAGACCGGCGCAGAAAACGTCTATATGCCCATGCTGATCCCCGAATCCCTGCTGCAGAAGGAAAAGGATCATGTAGAAGGCTTCGCTCCCGAGTGCGCATGGGTCACCATGGGCGGCAGCGAAAAGCTGGAAGAGCGCTACTGCATCCGTCCCACCTCCGAGACCCTGTTCTGCGAGCATTTCCGGGATGTCATCCAGTCCCATCGCGACCTTCCCAAGATGTACAACCAGTGGTGCAGCGTCCTGCGCTGGGAAAAGACCTCCCGCCCCTTCCTGCGTCACCGTGAATTCCTGTGGCAGGAAGGCCACACCATGCACGCCACCGCAGA
>JAZRCV010000200.1:0-22346 GCA_045659925.1 Faecousia sp. | reverse complement strand
GGGAGCGCGTGAAATGGAATAATTGCGCGCAAATGCGATGAAGCGGGAGATTGCTCCGGAAGACGGAGGTAACTTTCGCAGAGTATGTCCGGTCATCGGGCGGCTGAGGATTCTGTGCGCTGCGTATATCGCCGCGTGTGAGATTCGGCCGGCATCAGTCGGCCATTTTTCATGTTACGGAGTGATACGCACGGATAAGCGGATAGAAACTCGACCGTACCCAGAGAACAGAGAAATACTGAGTACGTTTCAAGGAGGAAACAAAAATGGCAAACCAGGAAATGATCAGAATTCGCCTGAAGGCTTATGATCATCAGCTCATCGATTCCAGCGCAGAAAAGATCGTGGAAACCGCAAAGCGCAACGGCGCTCAGGTCTCCGGCCCCATCCCCCTTCCCACCAAGAAGGAAGTTGTCACCATCCTGCGTGCTGTTCACAAGTACAAGGACTCCCGTGAGCAGTTCGAGCGCAGAACCCACAAGAGACTGATCGATATTCTCAACCCCAATCAGAAGACCGTTGAAGCCCTCATGGCCCTCAACCTTCCCGCAGGCGTTGAGATTGAGATAAAGCTGTAATCTGCCCGATATTACAGCTGCCCGCCACAGTCTGTCACCAGGACGGACGGGTCATGTTGACAAACCAATGGTTCCCCAATGGCCAAGTTTGTCAACCAATAACCTAAAAAAGGAGTAACACAAACATGCAGAAAGCAATCATCGGCAAAAAAGTGGGCATGACCCAGATCTTCGATGAGAGCGGCAAGGTCATTCCCGTAACTGTTATCGAAGCGGGTCCCTGCGTCGTCACTCAGAAGAAGACCGCAGAGAAGGACGGCTACAGTGCTGTGCAGCTTGGCTACGAAGAAGTCAAGGAAAGCAAGCTCTCCAAGCCCGAACTCGGACACCTCAAGAAGGCAGAAGTTGCTGCCATGAGACACCTCAAGGAATTCAAGCTGGATAAGGCCAACGAGATGAACGTGGGCGACGTGATCAAGGCTGGCGCATTCGCAGCTGGCGATCATGTAGACGTCACCGGCATCAGCAAGGGCCACGGCTACCAGGGCGTTATCAAGCGCCACGGCGCAGGCCGTACTCCCACCAGCCACGGCGGCGGCCCCGTCCACCGTCATGCAGGCTCCATGGGCTCCTGCTCCGATCCTTCCCGTATCTTCAAGGGCAAGATCGGCGCCGGCCAGATGGGCGTCGAGCAGGTTACTGTTCAGAACCTGGACGTCGTTAAGGTCGATTCCGAGCTCAATATGATCGTTGTTCGCGGCGCCATCCCCGGTCCCAAGGGCGGCCTTGTCTATGTGAAGAACACTGTCAAGACCATCCGTGTGGCTAAGGGTGAGGCTGGCACCAGCAGCAACCCGCAGAAGGCTTCCGCACGTATGAACCCGCAGAAGGCTTCCGCAAGAAACCGCTAAGGAAAGGAGAGTTTAAACTATGAAGACTAATGTATACGATATGACCGGCAAGCAGGTCGGCGAGGTTGAACTTTCCGAAGCTATTTTCGGCATCGAGCCGAACCAGTCCGTTGTCCATGATGTGGTCAAGAACCACCTGGCCAACTGCCGTCAGGGCACTCAGTCCGCTCTGACCCGCGCTGAAGTTTCCGGCGGCGGCATCAAGCCCTGGAGACAGAAGGGCACCGGCCGCGCACGCCAGGGCAGCATCCGCGCTCCCCAGTGGTACCACGGCGGTATCGTGTTCGCACCCAAGCCCCGCAGCTACAGCTACACCCTCAACAAGAAGGTGAAGCGCCTGGCTATGAAGTCCGTACTGAGCGCCAAGGCTGCCAGCGAAGACATCATCGTCATCGACTCCATCAAGATGGAAGCACCCAAGACCAAGGCTTTCGCTGCTTTCCTCAAGGCCATCGGCGCCGAGAAGAAGCCCCTGATCGTCACTGCCGAAGCCAATGAGCTGGTGGTTAAGTCCGCCCGCAACATTCCCGGCTGCCTGGTCGCATTCGCAGGTGTCATCAATGTTTATGACATTCTGAACGCTAAGAAGTTTGTCGTTGAGCAGGCTGCTCTGGCCAAGATCGAGGAGGTGCTCGCATAATGAAGAACGCATACGATGTTATCGTGAAGCCCATCATTACCGAACAGTCCATGGAAGCCACCGAAGACAAGAAGTACGTCTTCCAGGTCGCCATCGACGCAACCAAGATCGACATCAAGCGCGCTGTTGAAGAAATCTTCGGCGTCAAGGTCGAGAAGGTCAACACCATCCGTATGGAAGGCAAGATGAAGCGCCAGGGCGCAGCACCTGCCGGCCGCCGTGCAAGCTGGAAAAAGGCTATGGTCAAGCTGACCGCCGATTCCAAGACCATCGAGTTCTTCGAAGGCATGGTCTAATCTCAAAAAAGGAGTAACGCAAAATGGCAATTAAATCTTACAGACCTTATACTCCGGCGAGAAGAAACATGACTGTTTCTGCTTTCGACGGTGTGGATAAGAAGGCAAAGCCCGAGCGTAGCCTGCTTGAGACCAAGAAGAAGCACTCCGGTCGCAACAGCTACGGCAAGATTACCGTTCGCCACAAGGGCGGCGGAAACCGCAAGAAGTACAGAATCATCGACTTCAAGCGCGATAAGTTTGATATGCCTGCCACCGTGCAGCGCCTGGAATACGATCCCAACCGCAGCGCATTCATCGCTCTGGTCAAGTACGAAGACGGCGAACTGAGATACGTTCTGGCTCCCGTTGGCCTGAAGGCCGGCGACGAGATCATCTCCTCCGCCTCTGCCGACATCAAGCCCGGCAACTGCCTGCCCATCGAGAATATCCCCGTTGGTACCGTTATCCACAACATTGAGCTCAACCCCGGCCGCGGCGCTCAGCTCGTCCGCTCCGCAGGTGTCGCAGCTCAGCTCATGGCTAAGGAAGCTGACAAGGGCCTGGCCCAGGTAAGACTTCCTTCCGGCGAATTCCGTTATATCCGCCTGAACTGTCTGGCCACCATCGGCCAGGTTGGTAATATCGACCATGCCAATATTCACATTGGTAAGGCTGGCCGTAAGCGTCACATGGGCATCCGTCCCACCGTCCGCGGCTCCGTTATGAACCCCAATGACCATCCCCACGGCGGCGGCGAAGGCCGTGCTCCCATCGGCCGCAGCGGCCCTGTCACTCCCTGGGGCAAGCCTGCTCTCGGCCTGAAGACGCGCAAGACCAAGAACCCCACCAACAAGTTCATCATCAAGCGCAGAAATTCTAAGTAAGGAGGAATAGAACATGAGCAGAAGCATTAAAAAAGGCCCGTTCATCGCTCCCGAGCTCTACAAGAGAGTTGAGCAGCTGAACAACAGCGGCGAAAAGAAGGTTCTCAAGACCTGGTCCAGAGCCTCTACCATTTTCCCCTCCTTCGTGGGTCACACCATCGCCGTCCATGACGGCCGCAAGCATGTTCCCGTATACGTTACCGAGGATATGATCGGCCACAAGCTGGGCGAATTCGTTCCCACCAGAACTTTCAGAGGTCACTCCGGCAGCAAGACCTCCAACTCTAAGTAAGGAGGAAGACTGAAATGGAAGCAAAGGCAACTCTGAGATATCTCCGCATGTCCCCCCGCAAGGTAAAGATCCAGTGCGACATGATCCGCGGTAAGGACGTTCAGTCCGCACTGGCTTATATCATGAACACCCCGAAGGCAGCTTCCGAGCCTATGCGTAAGCTCCTCAACAGTGCAATTGCGAATGCAGAAGTGAACCACAACATGGACAAGGAAAAGCTCTATGTTTCCACCGCAATCGCAAATCCCGGCCCCACGCTGAAGCGCGGCATGCCGAGAGCACAGGGCAGATTCAATCGAATTCTGAAGAGAACCACTCACATCACCATCGGTGTGAGCGAGAAGGCATAAGCAGGAGGTTACTATGGGTCAGAAAGTTAATCCCCATGGATTGCGCGTTGGCGTAATCAAAGATTGGGACTCTCGTTGGTATGCCCGTGAAGACAAGGTGGGCGAACTGGTTGTCGAGGATTACAACGTCCGTAAGTACCTCAAGAACAAGCTCTACTCCGCAGGCATCGCCAAGGTAGAAATCGAACGCAGCAATGCGAAGGTTAAGGTCAACATTCACTGTGCTCGTCCCGGCGTCGTTATCGGCAAGGGCGGTGCAGACATCGAAGTGCTCCGCAAGGAGATCGAGAAGATGATCGGCAAGTCCGTCAACCTCAACATCGTTGAGGTTCGCAGCCCCGACCTGTACGCTCAGCTCGTGGCAGAGAACATTGCCGCTCAGCTCGAAAAGCGTATTTCCTTCCGCCGTGCAATGAAGAAGGCTATGCAGCAGGCCACCCGTCTGGGTGCCAAGGGCATCAAGTGCACCTGCAGCGGCCGTCTGGGCGGCGCAGAAATCGCACGCAGCGAATCCTATCACGAAGGCACCATTCCTCTGCAGACCATCCGCGCCGACATCGAGTACGGCTTCGCAGAAGCCAATACCACCTACGGCAAGATCGGCTGCAAGGTATGGATCTATAAGGGCGAAGTGCTCAACACCACTCTCCGCCAGGCAGCACCCGAAGCTCCCGCAAAGCGCGAGCGCCGTGGTGGTGACCGCCGCGACCGTCGTAACGGCGAACGCCGTGAGCGCCGTCCCTTCAATGGCGAGCGCAATGGTGAGCGTCGTCCCTACAACCGTCAGGAAGGAGGCAACCGCTAATGTTAATGCCCAAAAGAGCTAAGTACCGTAAGGTGCATCGTGGCCGTATGACCGGCGCTGCTTCCCGCGGCAACAAGGTTGCTTACGGCGAATGGGGCATCCAGGCAGTGGAGCCCGGCTGGATCACCGGCAATCAGATCGAGGCAGCCCGTGTTGCCATGACCCGTCACACCAAGCGTGGCGGTAAGGTCTGGATCAAGATTTTCCCCGACAAGCCCGTTTCCGCCAAGGCACTGGGTACTCGTATGGGTTCCGGTAAAGGCGCACCCGAATATTGGGTAGCAGTCGTTAAGGCACAGAAGGTCATGTTCGAGATCGGCGGCGTCGAAGAGAGCATCGCAAGAGAAGCTCTTCGTCTGGCTCAGCACAAGCTGCCCATCAAGACCAAGATCATCAAGCGTGAAGTAATTGAGAATGGTGGTGAAGTATGATGAAGGCAAAGGAAATTAGAAATATGACCACCGAGGAGCTGGAGGCTAAGGTCGCAGCACTGAAGAAGGACCTGTTCTTCCTGCGCATGCAGCATGCTACCAACCAGCTCGAGAACCCCGTTAAGATCGCTGTTGTCAAGAAAGACATCGCCCGCATCAAGACCATCATTCGTGAGAAGACCGAAATCTGAGGAGGAAACGTAAATGAGTGAAACTACAAGAGCTTTCCGCAAAACCAGAGTTGGTCAGGTCGTCTCCGACAAGATGGACAAGACCATCGTGGTCGCGGTTGCAGACAGCGTGCAGCATCCGCTGTATAAGAAGATCATCAAGAGAACCTATAAGCTGAAGGCCCACGACGAAAACAACGAGTGCGGCATCGGCGATACCGTTAAGGTTATGGAGTGCCGTCCCCTGTCCAAGGACAAGAGATGGAGACTCGTAGAAATCATCGAAAAGGCGAAGTAAGGAGGTCGGACAACTATGATTCAAAGTGAAAGCTATCTGAAGGTTGCCGACAATACCGGCGCTAAGGAAATCAAGTGCATCCGTGTACTTGGCGGCTCCCGCCGCAAGTTCGCCAACATCGGCGACGTTATCGTGGCTTCCGTCCGCAAGGCTGCTCCCGGCGGCACTGCAAAGAAGGGCGAAGTCATTAAGGCTGTCATCGTTCGTACCAAGAAGGGCGTCCGCCGCGCTGACGGCACCTATGTCCGCTTTGACGAGAACGCAGCAGTTCTGATCAAGGACGACAAGAACCCCAAGGGCACCCGTATTTTTGGACCGGTTGCAAGAGAACTCCGCGATAAGGACTTCGTGAAGATCTGCTCCCTGGCACCCGAAACTGTTTAATAGGGGGTACGCACAATGAAGATTAAGACTAATGATACCGTTATTGTTCTGTCCGGCAAGGACAAGGGCAAGAAGGGCAAAGTTGTTTCCGCTATGCCCAGCGAAAATAAGGTTGTTGTTGAAGGCGTCAACGTAGCTACCTGCCACACCAAGCCCCGCAAGCAGGGCGAAGCCGGCGGCATCATCCGCAAGGAGATCCCCATCCGCGCTGACAAGGTTATGCTGGTATGCCCCAAGTGCGGCAAGCCCACCCGCGTTGCCCACAAGGCAGTCTTCAGCGACCGCAAGAATAAGAACGTCAACATGCGCGCTTGCAAGAAGTGCGAAGCAACGTTCTGAGAGGAGGAGCTTAAATAATGGCAAGACTGAATGACAAGTACAAGGCTGAGATCGCTCCTGCTCTGATGCAGAAGTTCCAGTACAAGAGCGTTATGCAGATCCCCAAGGTTGACAAGGTTATCGTCAATGTCGGCTGCGGCGAAAGCAAGAACAACGCTAAGGAAATCGAAGCCATCTGCAAGGAAATCGCTACCATCACCGGCCAGAAGCCCATCACCACCAAGGCTCGTAAGTCCGTTGCGAACTTCAAGGTTCGTGAAGGCGAAACCGTTGGCGTTAAGGTCACCCTCCGCGGCGACAAGATGTGGGAATTCCTGGATCGCGTGTTCAACGTGGCTCTGCCCCGTGTTCGCGACTTCCGTGGCATCAACCCCAACGCTTTCGACGGCCGCGGCAACTATGCCTTTGGCCTGAAGGAACAGCTCATCTTCCCCGAAATTGAGTACGATAAGATTGACAAGATCCGTGGTATGGATATCTGCATCTGCACCACCGCCCAGACCGACGAAGAAGCTAAGGAACTTCTCAAGCTGGTTGGCGCACCGTTCTACGCTTGATTGGGAGGATTAAACTATGGCAAGAAAAGCTATGATTCTGAAGCAGCAGAAGGAGGCTAAGTTCTCCAGCCGCCGCTACAATCGCTGCAAGATCTGCGGCAGACCCCACGCTTATCTGCGTGACTTCGGCATTTGCCGTATCTGCTTCCGCGAACTGGCATACAAGGGCCAGATCCCCGGCGTCCGCAAGGCAAGCTGGTAAGAAGCAAACACTGTTTTGTAATACAGGCATCAGAAGTCAGAGGAAAATGGAATCGGTTCGCGGTTTACATTCCTCTGATACTCTGGCGTCTTAACGGACAAAGTTCCGTAACTTCATAAAGGAGGATAAATCTCATGCAAATCACCGATCCCGTTGCAGATATGCTGACCAGAATCAGAAATGCAAACTCTGCAAAGCACGACACCGTTGATGTCCCCGCTTCTAACCTGAAGAAGTCCATCGCTCAGATTCTTCTCGACGAAGGCTACATCAAGTCCTTCACCGTGGAAGACAACGGCACCCAGGGCATCATCCACATCACCCTGAAGTATCTCGGCAACAAGGAAAAGGTCATCACCGGCCTTCGCCGCGTTTCCAAGCCCGGTCTGCGTGTTTACGCCGGCGCTGAAGAGCTGCCCCGCGTTCTCAAGGGCCTCGGCATTGCCATCGTTTCCACGTCCCGTGGTGTCATGACCGACAAAGCTGCCCGCAAGCTCCACATCGGCGGCGAAGTCCTGGCGTTTGTTTGGTAAGGAGGTAACATTATGTCTAGAATTGGCAAAATGCCCATCACTGTACCTGCAGGCGTTAAGGTAGAAATCGCAGCTGGCAACGCTGTTACCGTCACCGGCCCCAAGGGTACCCTGAGCGCTCAGCTCAACTCCGAAATGATCATCAAGCAGGAAGGCGCAATCATCACTGTGGCTCGTCCCAGCGACTGCGCTGCCCATAGAAGCCTTCACGGCCTGACCCGTACTCTGCTGGCCAACATGGTCAACGGTACTGATAAGGGCTTCTCCAAGGAACTGGAAGTCAACGGCGTTGGCTACCGTGCAGCCAAGGAAGGCAAGACCCTGGTTATGAACCTGGGCTACTCTCACCCCATCAAGATGGATGAGATCGAAGGCATCACTGTAGAAGTTCCCTCTCCCAACAAGATCATCATCAGCGGCCCCGACAAGCAGAAGGTCGGCCAGTTCGCTGCTGAGGTCAGAGGTAAGAGACCCCCCGAACCCTACAAGGGCAAGGGCATCAAGTATACTACCGAGGTCATTCGCCGTAAAGAAGGCAAGGCCGGCGGTAAGAAATAATAGGAGGTGTGCCTAAATGGTTAAGAAATTTGACAAGAACGCCCAGCGCCTGAAGCGCCATACCAGAGTTCGCGGCAAGATCTCCGGCACGCCCGAAAGACCTCGCCTGAACGTATTCCGCAGCAACGCCAACATCTACGCACAGATCATCGACGATGTCAACGGCGTCACCCTCGCTTCCGCATCCACCCTGGACAAGGCTTTTGAAGGCGCCGCAGGCAACTGCGAAGCTGCAAAGCAGGTCGGCAAGATGGTTGCACAGCGCGCTCTCAAGAAGGGCATCAAGACGGTCGTTTTCGATCGCGGCGGTTATATCTTCCACGGTCGTGTGGCAGCTCTCGCAGAGGGTGCCCGCGAAGGCGGACTCGAGTTTTAAGGCAGGGAGGAAGATACAATGGCTTACTATAACAAAGATCGTGCAGCAGAAAACACTGCTCCGGAATTCATTGAAAAGGTTGTATACCTGAACCGTGTTTCCAAGACCGTCAAGGGCGGCCGCGTTATGAAGTTCTCCGCACTGGTTGTTGTCGGCGACGGCAAGGGCACCGTAGGCTACGGCCTGGGCAAGGCTGCGGAAGTTTCCGAAGCTATCCTCAAGGGCATTGCGGATGCTAAGAAGAACATGGTTAAGATCACCCTCTCCGGCACCACCATTCCCCACGAAGTCATCGGCATCTACGGCGCAGGCACTGTCCTGATGAAGCCGGCAGCCGTTGGTACCGGCGTTATCGCCGGCGGCGCAGTGCGTGCTGTCATGGAAGCAGTTGGTATCACCAACATCCGTACCAAGTGCCTGCGTTCCAACAACCCCCAGAACGTTGTTAAGGCAACCATGCAGGGTCTGATGTCCCTCCGTGATGTGAACGAAATCGCTCGCATCAGAGGCAAGAACCCTGAAGAGATCACTGGCTAAGGAGGACTCGTATCATGCTGAAAATCAAACTCGTGAAGAGCCTCAATGGCCGTCTGCAGAAGCACATCGCTACTGCTCAGTCTCTGGGCCTGCGCCGCATCGGCCAGGTCACCGTCCAGCCGGACAACGCCCAGACTCGCGGCAAGATCGCCAAGATCGGCTATCTGCTGGAAGTCACTGAAGTGGAATAAGGAGGCTTACTATGGAATTATTCGAACTCTCTCCCGTTCACGGCTCTACTAAGGTCGGCAAGCGGAAGGGTCGTGGCTGCGGCACCGGCAACGGCAAGACCGCAGGCCTTGGCCACAAGGGTCAGAAGGCTCGCTCCGGCGGCAAGACCCGTATCGGCTTCGAAGGCGGCCAGATGCCTCTGGCACGCCGCATCCCGAAGCGCGGTTTCAACAACATTTATGCAAAGCCCCTGACTGCGATCAACGTAGCTGCCCTCAACGCCTTTGCTAACGGCGCTGTGGTCGATGCTGCTGCTCTGATCGAAAAGGGCATTATCAGCGACTGCAAGTATGGCCTGAAGGTTCTGTCCAACGGCAAGCTTGAACGGAAGCTTACTGTCAAAGCGGCTGCCTTCTCCGAATCTGCCAAAGCTAAGATCGAACAGGAAGGTGGAAAGGCAGAGGTGGTCTAAGTGTTCTCTACCCTGCGTAATGCATGGAAAATCCCCGAACTGAGAAAGAAGCTTTTCTTCGTTCTGCTGATCCTTCTGATCTACCGTGTTGGCAATGCAGTTCCCGTCCCCTATGTTAACGTTGACCTGCTCACTGAGTTCTTCAATGCGAACCTGAGCAACACCATCCTGGGCCTGTACAATACCATGTCCGGTTCCGCATTCTCTACTGCAACCGTTCTGGCACTGTCCATCCAGCCCTATATCAACGCATCCATTATCATCCAGCTCCTCACCATCGCCATCCCCGCTCTGGAACGCCTGAGCAAGGAAGGCGGCGAGGAAGGCCGCAAGAAGATCAACGATATTACCCGTTACTCCACCGTAGCACTGGGTCTCATCATGGGCCTGTCCTACTATGTAATGCTCCGTAACTATCAGCTTCTTGCTACCAACGACGTATTCCCCTACGCATTCGTTATCATCATTGCCTTCACCGCAGGTTCCGCCTTTGTTATGTGGCTGGGCGAGCAGATCACCGAATTCGGCATTGGCAACGGCATCTCCGTGATCCTCTTTGCCAATATCATCTGCCGCATCCCCACTGCAACCGGCACCATGGTGCAGGAACTCATCGCTGACTTCGGCCACACCTGGTACAAGCATCTGGCAACTCTGGTTGTTATGCTGGCTCTGATCGTTCTGATCGTCTTCATCAACAACTCCGAGCGCAGAATTCCTGTCCAGTACGCCAAGCGCGTTGTTGGCCGTAAGGTCTACGGCGGCCAGAGCACCCATCTGCCCATCAAGGTCAACATGTCCGGTGTTCTCCCCGTCATCTTCGCACAGTCCATCGTTTCCCTGCCCGCTACCTTCTGCGCATTCCTGGGTGTTAACTCCGGTTGGTGGTACGAGAACGTGTTCTCCAGCACCAGCGCAGTGTATGCAATCTTCTACTTCGCACTCATCATCTTCTTCGCATACTTCTATGCAGCGATCCAGTACAATCCTATTGAGATCGCCAACAACATGAAGAAGAACGGCGGCTTCATTCCCGGCTTCCGTCCGGGTCGTCCCACTGGCGACTTCATCGCCAAGGTCATCAACAAGATCACCATCTTCGGTGCTATGTTCCTGGCCGTTGTGGCTCTGCTGCCCATCATCATGAGCGCAATTTTCAACAACACCGCAATGTCCGTTGGCGGCACTTCCGTCATCATCGTAGTTGGTGTTGCAATCGAACTGGTGACCGCAATCGAAACTCAGATGATGATGCGTCACTACAAGGGCTTCCTCGAATAAGCAGGAGGGTTTTCTATGAGACTGATCCTGTTGGGCGCTCCCGGCGCCGGTAAAGGAACCCAGGCCGAGATCGTCAGCGCCAAGCTGAACATCCCGACCATCTCCACCGGAAACATTCTTCGGGAAGCCATCAAGAATGGCACCCAGACTGGCCTCAAGGCCAAAGCATTCATGGATCAGGGCATGCTCGTTCCTGACGATGTCATCATTGGCATCGTCAGCGAACGGCTGGAACAGGAAGATTGTGCCGGCGGCTATATCCTCGATGGTATGCCCCGCACTATTCCCCAGGCCCAGGCGCTGGAAGATACCGGCATCCGGATTGACAGCGTTATTTCCATTGAAATTGATGATGCAGTGATCGAGCCCAGAATGACCGGCCGCCGTGTCTGCGGCAGCTGCGGTTCCAGCTACCACATCACTGCAAACCCGCCGAAGCAGGAAGGCGTATGCGACGCCTGCGGCGGCGAGCTGGTGGTCCGCAAGGACGATACCCCCGCAACGGTCAAGCACCGTCTGGAGGTATTCCACCAGGAAACCGAGGCACTCAAGGGCTTCTATCAGAAGCTTGGCAAGCTCAAGCTTATCGAGGGTAATCAGCCCATTGAAGATGTGACTCGTGATATTATGACAGCTTTGGGTGTGTAAGCATGATCCCAGTGAAAAGCCCAAGGGAGATCGAGATCATGCGCCGAGCCTGTGAGATTACCGCGGCAGCCCGTGCTCTGGCAGGGGAAATGGTAAGACCCGGCGTAACAACCGCTCAGATCGACAAGGCAGTCCACGATTTCATTGTGTCACAGGGCGCAACTCCCACATTTCTGAACTACGGCGGATTCCCCGCCAGTGTCTGCATCTCCGTGAATGATGTGGTCATCCACGGTATCCCGGGCAGCCGGGTGTTGAAGGAAGGCGATATCGTCTCCATCGATGTGGGCGCCAAGTGGAACGGATTTACAGGGGACTGTGCCGGGACCTTCCCCTGCGGGAAGATCTCACCCACAGCGCAAAGGCTCATAGATGTCACCCGGCGCAGCTTCTTTGAGGGCGTGAAATTCGCACGTCAGGGCTGCAGAGTCTCTGACATCGGACATGCGATTCAGTCGTATGTCGAAAAAAACGGTTTTTCTGTGGTTCGCAGCTTCATAGGTCACGGTGTTGGTGCGAATCTGCATGAGGAACCGGAAGTGCCCAATTTCGGCGCTCCCGGCAGAGGGCCGCGGCTCATCAAGGGTATGACCCTGGCGATCGAACCTATGGTTAATGAGGGAACTTATGAAGTTCGTGTCCTCAAGGATCGCTGGACCACTGTCACCTGTGATGGAAAGCTCTCGGCTCACTATGAGAATACTGTGCTCGTTACAGACGGCGAGCCGGAAATCCTCACCGTAACTGAGAGGCGCTAAAATGGAGTTATCCGTATCCGATCTGGTCGAATCCACTGCCGGACGGGACAGGGGCAAACTGTTCTATGTGATCGGAACAGAAGGCGTGTACGCCCTGCTCGCCGACGGCAAGGAACGCCCGATTGAGCATCCCAAGCGGAAAAAGCTCAAGCATATTCGGCGCGTCGCTCAAGGTGAATCCAACATTGCCCGGATGATCAAATCCGGCGATAAGGTACTCAATGCGCAGTTACGAAGGGACCTGGCCATCATTCGCCAGACCCTCCGCAGTCATAACCAAGGAGGTTAAAAACTTGGCAAAAGACGATGTAATCGAACTTGAGGGCATCGTAACAGATGCACTGCCGAACGCGATGTTCAAGGTCGATATCGGCAATGGACACACGATTCTGGCGCATATTTCCGGCAAGCTGAGAATGAATTTTATCAAAATCTTGACCGGTGATAAGGTAAAAGTTCAGATGTCTCCTTACGATCTGACCATCGGCCGGATCATCTGGAGAAATAAGTAATTCGAGATAATGTGCTCATATGGAGGTTAAACAGTATGAAGGTAAGACCGTCCGTTAAGCCCATGTGCGAGAAGTGCAAAGTCATCAAGCGCAAGGGCCGCGTTATGGTAATTTGCGAAAATCCCAAGCATAAGCAGAGACAAGGCTAATAGGAGGTGCTTTAAGAAACATGGCACGTATTGCTGGTATTGACCTGCCCCGCGATAAAAGAATTGAAATTGGCTTGACCTATATTTATGGCATTGGCAGAAAGAGCGCAACCGATATCCTGGTTGCAGCCGGTGTTAACCCCGACACCCGCGTTAAGGATCTCACCGAAGCAGAAGAATCCGCCCTGCGTGAAGTTATCGACAAGAACTACACCATCGAAGGTGACCTGCGTCGTGAAGTAGCTATGAACATCAAGCGCCTGACCGAAATCGGCTGCTATCGTGGCGTTCGCCACAGAAGAGGCCTGCCCGTTCGTGGTCAGCGCACCAAGACCAATGCCCGTACCCGCAAGGGTCCCAAGAAGACCATTGCGAATAAGAAGAAGTAAGGGAGGGATATGTAATGGCAAAAGCAAATGCTAAGAAGGTTATCAAGCGCCGCAGAGAGCGTAAGAATATCGAAAAGGGTGCCGCTCATATCCGTGCTTCCTTTAACAACACCATGGTTACGATTACCGATCTCAACGGTAATGCACTGAGCTGGGCCTCCTCCGGTGGCCTCGGCTTCCGTGGCAGCAGAAAGTCCACTCCCTACGCCGCTCAGATGTGCGCTGAGACTGCCGCTAAGGCAGCCATCGACAACTGCGGCCTCAAGACTGTGGAAGTTTTCGTTAAGGGTCCCGGCCAGGGCCGTGAAGCTGCTATCCGTGCACTTCAGACCGCAGGTCTGGAAGTCGTAATGATCAAGGACGTCACCCCCATTCCTCACAATGGCTGCCGTCCTCCCAAGCGCCGTCGCGTTTAATAAAACAAGGAGGAAATTTAAGCTATGGCAAAGAATACACAGCCTGTTCTTAAGCGCTGCAGAACTCTGGGCGTTTCTCCGGCGGCTATGGGATATTCCAAGGAATCCAACAAGCACCCCGGTGGTCAGAGAAGAGCGAAGAAGTCTGAATATGCAATGCAGCTGACGGAAAAGCAGAAGGTCAAGTTCGTCTATGGCATTCTGGAAAAGCAGTTCCGTGGCTACTACGACAAGGCATCCCGCGCCGATGGCAACACCGGTGAGGTTCTGCTGAGCCTGATCGAGCGTCGTCTGGACAACGTTGTTTATCGTCTGGGCTTCGCTTCCACCCGCCGTGAAGCACGTCAGCTGGTCAACCATGGCCACTTCACTGTCAACGGCAAGCGCGTCAACATCCCCTCCTACATGGTTCGTGTTGGTGACGTGATCGCAGTTTGTGAAAAGAGCTGCTCCAACAACCGCTTCAAGAAGATGAAGGAAGACAACGCATTCGTCGCTGCTCCCAAGTGGCTCGACCGCGATACCAACACCCTGCAGGGTAAGGTCATCGCTCTGCCCACCAAGGATGACATCGACTTCGAGATTGCTGTGCATCTGATCGTCGAGTTGTACTCCAAGTAATCTAAAACCCTCGTTTATTGGAAAGCTGACATTGGCTACGGAGCTTGTACTCCGTAAGATTAAAAGGAGGGTATTTTAATGATAGAAATTGAAAAGCGGCGTATTGAATGTTTTGACTCTCCGGAGAATAGCGCCTACGGCAAGTATGTTGTAGAGCCGCTGGAAAGAGGCTACGGCACCACGCTGGGCAACTCCCTGCGCCGGATTCTGCTGTCGTCCCTGCCCGGCACTGCGGCAACCTCCATCAAGATCGCCGGCGTCCAGCATGAGTTTTCCACCATCCCCGGCGTCCGCGAGGACGTGACGGAGATCGTCCTGAACGTGAAGAAGCTCATTACGCGTCTTCACTGCGAAGGCACCAAGACGGTTTATATCGATGCCGTCGGTGAGTGCGAAGTAACTGCGGGTGACATCAAGGCAGACGGCGAGGTTGAGATCCTCAACCCCGACCTGCACATTTGCACCCTTGGCCCGGACGCCACCTTCAGCATGGAAATCACGCTGAGCCATGGCCGTGGTTATGTTCCCTCTGATCGGAACAAGACCCCCACCATGCCCATCGGAACCATTGCGGTCGATTCTATTTATACTCCCGTCTACAAGGTCAACTACACCGTAGAAAACACCCGCGTAGGGAATATGACCGACTACGACAAACTGACCCTTGAGGTCTGGACCGACTCTACCATCTCCGCAAGAGATGCCGTCTCCCTGGGTGCCAAGATCCTTTGCGACCACCTGACCCTGTTCACCGATCTGAGCCAGACGGTGGCCAACAAGTCCATCGTGGTGGAAAAGGATGCCCCCAAGAAGTCCGGTGTGCTTGAGCTGACGATCGAAGAGCTGGACCTCTCCGTCAGAAGCTTTAACTGCCTCAAGCGTGCCAACATCAACAATGTCGAGGATCTGATCTCCAGAACCGGCGAAGATATGATGAAGGTGCGTAACATGGGCCGCAAGTCCCTGGAAGAGGTACAGAATAAGCTGGCCATGATGGGTCTGTCCCTCGCCAGCGATGACTCCAGCGCGAACAACAATTAATGAGCTGTAATCCCGGCTTTTGCCGGGAGAACACAGCCCTTCAAGCATTAACCTTTCAAGAAGGAGGATAACCGTAATGTTCGGAACTCGTAAACTCGGCAGAACCAGCGATCAGCGCAAGGCAATGCTCCGCCAGCTGACCACCGATCTGCTGCAGTACGGCAAGATCGAGACGACCTTCTGCAGAGCAAAAGAGGTTCAGCCCGTTGTTGAGAAGATGATCACCCTCGGCAAGAAGGGTAACCTGGCTTCCTATCGCAGAGCCCTGGCCTTCATCACCAAGGAAGATGTTGCTCAGAAGCTCTTCAAGGAAATTGCTCCCAGTTACGCAGAGCGTAACGGCGGCTACACCAGAGTTGTCCGCCTCGGCGCACGCCGCGGTGACGCAGCCGAAGTCGCTATCATCGAGCTCGTATAAGCTGCTGCAATAAAAGCAAAATGACGCTGCCAGTCCGATCCCCTTGGGATCGGCTCCGGCAGCGCCTTTTTTATGCTTTTTTATGGCTCTACCCCCACTATCGACATAGAGCCAGATTTGATAAAGAATAACAAAAGCGCCGGGATCAGTTCATTTCTGATCCCGGCGCTTTGGGTGGATTATTTAAAATTTTCCTTGAGCTTTTCAAAGAAGGATTTGCGCTTGGGTGTGGCGGCATCTCCCGCAGCTTCTTCAAATTTGCGAAGCAGCTCTTTTTGCTCTTTTGTGAGCTGGGTGGGGGTTTCCACCACCACGGTCACATACTGGTCGCCACGGTTTTTATAGCCCACATAGGGGATGCCCTTGCCCCGCAGCCGGAAGGTGGTGCCGGTCTGGGTGCCTTCGGGAACGGTGTAGCGTACCTTGCCGTCCAGGGTGGGCACTTCGATCTCCGCACCGCAGGCGGCCTGGGTGAAGGAGATGGGCATCTCGCACAGCACGTTGGCCCCGTCTCGCTCGAACAGGGCATGGGGACGGATGCTCACAGTGACCAGCAGATCGCCGTTGGGGCCGCCGTTGGAACCGGCGCTGCCCTGTTCCCGTACCCGCACGGACTGGCCGTCGTCGATACCGGCGGGAATGTCCACATTGATCTTCTGATTTCTGCGGATCTTGCCCTTGCCCTTGCAGCGGGCGCAGGGGGTACGGATGATCTTGCCCTTGCCGCCGCACTTGGGGCAGGCAGAGGTGGACTGCATACTCATGCCCATGAAGTTCTGGGTCACGCGGATCTGACCGGAGCCGTGGCAGCGGTCGCAGGTCTCGGGATGGGTACCGTCGGCGGCACCGGAGCCGCCGCAGTGGTCACAGGCTTCAATGCGGCCAACGCTGACCTCTTTCTTTGTGCCGAAGGCTGCTTCTTCAAAGGTGAGGGTCACCTGAGCCACCACATTTTCGCCCTTTCTGGGGGCATTTGCGCTGCGGCCGCGGCTGCCGCCGCCACCGAAGATGTCGCCAAAAATGTCGCCCAGATCGCTGAAGCCACCAAAGCCCCCAAAGCCGCCGCCAAAGGGATTGCCTCCGGCATTGAAGTTGGGGTCTACGCCTGCGAAGCCAAACTGGTCATAGCGGGCTTTCTTATCGCCATCTGACAGAACTTCGTAGGCTTCGTTGATCTCTTTGAACTTGGCCTCTGCGTCCGGTTCGTGGTTCACATCGGGGTGATATTTTGCCGCCAGCTTGCGGTAGGCTCGCTTGATTTCGGCCTCAGCGGCATTTTTCTCTACGCCCAATACCTCGTAGTAATCTCTCTTGTTTTCGTTTGCCATGTAGTTCACCTCTCATGGTGATTCAAAACCGCACCACAGGCGGTGGCCGAAGCCGCCGCCTGCAGGGGATTATATTTATAAAATTAATCGTTGACTTCTTCAAAATCAGCGTCTACCACGCCGTCATCGGCTGCTGCGCCGGGGTTGTAGCCGCCGGTGGGATTGCCCTGAGGAGCCTGCTGCTGGTACAGCTTTTCGGATACGGCGTAGAAGGCCTTCTGCACTTCTTCGGTGGCAGCCTTGATGGCTTCCACATTGTTGCCCTTGTTTTCCTGCTTCAGCTTTTCCACGGCTGCCAGGATGGGAGCCTTTTCTGCTTCGCCGATCTTGTCGCCCAGTTCGCCGAGGGTCTTCTCGGTCTGGTAGATCATCTGCTCTGCGGCGTTGTGGGCGTCCACTTCTTCCTTGCGGGCCTTATCTTCTGCTGCATACTGCTCGGCTTCCTTCACTGCCTTGTCGATGTCTTCCTTGGACAGGTTGGTGGAGGAGGTGATGGTGATGTTCTGCTCCGTACCGGTGCCAAGATCCTTGGCGGTGACATTTACGATGCCGTTGGCGTCGATGTCGAAGGAGACTTCGATCTGCGGAATGCCGCGGGGTGCCGGTGCAATGCCGGTGAGCTGGAACTTGCCCAGAGTCTTGTTGTAAGCAGCCATTTCGCGCTCGCCCTGCAGCACATGAACCTCAACGGAGGTCTGGCCGTCAGCAGCGGTGGAGAAGATCTGGCTCTTCTTGGTGGGGATGGTGGTGTTGCGGTCGATCAGGCGGGTGAATACGCCACCCATGGTCTCGATGCCCAGGCTCAGGGGAGTGACGTCCAGCAGCAGCAGACCCTTCACATCGCCGCCCAGCACGCCGCCCTGAATGGCAGCGCCCATGGCAACACATTCGTCGGGGTTGAGGCCCTTGAAGCCGTCCTTACCGGTGATGCTGCGAACAGCTTCCTGCACAGCGGGGATACGGCTGGAGCCGCCAACCAGCAGAACCTTTGCAATGTCAGCAGCCTTGAGGCCTGCGTCGGACATGGCCTGACGGACGGGACCCATGGTGGCTTCCACCAGATGTGCGGTCAGTTCATTGAACTTTGCCCGGGTGAGGGTGACATCCAGATGCTTGGGGCCGGTGGCGTCGGCGGTGATATAGGGCAGGTTGATGGCGGTGGAGGTGACGCCGGAAAGCTCGATCTTGGCCTTCTCAGCAGCTTCCTTCAGGCGCTGCATGGCAACCTTGTCGCTGGACAGGTCGATGCCCTCTGCCTTGCGGAATTCTGCCACCAGATGATTCATGACGCATTCGTCAAAGTCGTCGCCGCCCAGACGGTTGTTGCCTGCGGTGGCCAGAACTTCGATGACACCGTCGCCGATTTCCAGCACGGAAACGTCGAAGGTACCGCCGCCAAGGTCATAAACCATGATCTTCTGCTCGGTTTCCTTGTCCAGACCGTAGGCAAGAGCGGCTGCGGTGGGCTCGTTGATGATGCGCTTGACTTCGAGGCCTGCAATCTTGCCGGCGTCCTTGGTGGCCTGACGCTGGGCGTCGGTGAAGTAAGCGGGAACGGTGATGACGGCTTCAGTGACGGTGCCGCCGAGATAGCTTTCTGCATCTGCCTTCAGCTTCTGCAGGATCATTGCGGAAATTTCCTGGGGGGTGTACTTCTTGCTGTCGATGGTGACCTTATAGTCGGAGCCCATCTCGCGCTTGATGGAGCTGATGGTGCGGTCGTGGTTGGTGACTGCCTGACGCTTTGCCACCTGACCTACCATGCGCTCGCCGGTCTTGGAGAATGCCACCACGGAGGGGGTGGTACGGTTGCCTTCTGCGTTGGTGATAACAACGGGTTCGCCGCCTTCCATTACGGCTACGCAGGAATTGGTGGTACCGAGGTCAATGCCGATAATCTTACTCATAACAATATCCTCCTATATACAGTACATATTATATAATATTAGTTGGCGACCTGAACCATCGCAAAACGGATGACTTTATCGCCAATCGCAAATCCTTTTTGGAACACCTGGGAGATCACGCTTTCGCCAAGCTCATCATTCTCAATGTGCATGACGGCGTTGTGCCGGTTGGGGTCGAAGGCATCGCCCACTTCGCCGAATTCTTCCACACCCATGTTTGTCATCACTTCCCGAAGGCCGGTCATGGTCATTTCCACGCCCTTTTTGTAGGCTTCGTCTTCCGTGGGCTGGGCGGCGGCACGCTCTAAATTATCGAATACCGGAAGGAACTTGCCGATGGTATCAGCCTTGGCGGTCAGGTAGAGGCCGTCCTTTTCCTTCTGGCTGCGCTTGCGGAAGTTGTCATATTCCGCGGCCAGACGAAGGTACTGCTCGTGCTCTTTTTCCAGAGCTTCCTGGGTCTGCTCCAGTTCGCTGGGGGCAGCTTCAGCCTGCTGTACTTCCTGTTCTACTTCAACGGTTTCTTCCGTGATGGGGGTTTCTTTCTTTTCCACGGCTTATGATTCCTCCTGCTCGTGATGTTCTTCCGGCGAAGCCGGGGGCAGCTCAGACTTGCCGAACATCCGGCCAAGTCCTTCTGCAAAGTAACTCAGACGCGCGGTGATCTGCGCGTAATCCATTCTTGTGGGGCCCACCACACCAATCATGCCCTGCATACCGTCGCCGATATCAAAGCGGGTCATGACAACGGAGGTGTCCTTCAATTCTTTGGCAATGTTCTCCGGGCCGACTAAAATCTGCACCGGGGATTCCGGGCCGATGACGGCGGGGAGATTGGAGATCATTTCTTCGTCCAGACCATTCAGCAGGGCCTGGGCCTTTTCCACATCGTGGTACTCCGGCTGGTTCAAAAGCCGGGTCTGACCGGTGAGGTACACGCCGCCTTGCTGCTGCTCCCGCAGCACATGGGCGGTGAAGTCCACGATGATGGGCACCAGAGAACCGGCTTCGCCGGCGCTGCGACTGATGCGGCTGAGAAGCTCCGGTGTGATCTCCTCTAAGGGAATCTCCGTCAGGCTGGCGTTGAGCACAGCGGACAGCAGCTTCAGATCCTGCTCATTTACATTCAGCGGAAGCTTGATGAGCTTATTCTTTACCACATCGCCGGAGGTCATGACCACCAGAATGAAGCTATGGGCTTCAGCCATGATGATCTCAAAGCGCTTAACGGTGGCAGCACCGGAGCGGGAGGTCATGGCATAGGCGGGAAGGTTCGTCAGCTTGGATACCAGCTTGCCAACCTGGGCCATTGCGGTGTCAAACTCCTGCAGGCGCATCTGCATGGCCTGATTCAGGCTCTGGGTTTCATCGATGGACAGGCTGTAGTCCTGCATCAGTTCATCAATGTACAGGCGGTAGCCTGCGGGGGAGGGGATGCGGCCGGCGGAAGTGTGGGGCTGCTCTAAAAGACCCAGGTTGGTCAGCTCTGCCATCTCGTTGCGGATGGTGGCGGAGGAGAAGCTCATATCCGGCATGGCGGCAATGGCCTTGGAGCCAACCGGCTCGGCGGTACGGATGTAGTTGTCTACAATTGCCCGCAGGATTCGTTTCTTTCTGTCGGTGAGTTCCATGGCGGCCTCCCTTGCTATGTTTAGCACTCATTATCCCTGAGTGCTAAACATACTATACTACCAACGGCAGTTAATGTCAATAGGTTCTTTTTAATATTTTATGAACAATACCCTGTTTTTACGCGGCAGCACTTACAGCGGCTGCAAAAAAGTTCGGAAAGAAGTGAAAACGCGGCAAAGGGGAGAAAGGCGGCCCTTCCAGCAATAATGACAGAAACAAATTGTAGAATACTTAGCAAAATGCATAAAAAATACCGCGAAATTACAGCAAAACATAGATTTACCTGCATGCCCGATTGAATTAACTTTTGATTAAGGAAAATGCTGTAAAATTATCAGACTAAACTTGGGGTGTTGCGGCCATTTTGCGATTTTCGCGATCCCAAGGATCCCATTGTTTGTATCCTCAGCTGCCAAAAGTTACGGCAAGCGTCCCCCTGATTCGCGCAAAAAGCCCGCAGGAGCAGATCCCTGCGGTATAAAATTGCGCGGTGAGAGGTGCCGCATCGCCGGGGCATTTGGCGGATATGAGGAACAAAATATATTACTAACTAAGGAGGAAAAGTTAGAATGACAAAGAGAATTATTTCTTTGCTCTTAGTGCTCTGCATGGTCTTCGGCATGATTCCCGCCATCTCTGTCAGCGCGGCAGAACCCGGCAGCTTCATGGAAATTAGCGAAGGCACTGCGAACACCCGTTATTTGACTACCGTTGGTTCCAATGCGTTCAACGTATTTATGTATGATAATACGTTCTCCGGCACCTTCGGTGACCAGCACATGGGCGGTATCGAACTGTCCCTGAATGGCATGCGTATCGCCACCAATGGCGACCTGCACATGCTCCCCACCCCTGAGCAGTGGGACGCAACTCCCGCTCCCAGCAAGGGCAACAAGGTATTTGATGAAGAAACCAACACCATCACTGTTCCCATGACCTTCAGCGGCAGCCCCGACGGCACCCTGAAGTATGATCTGGTAGCAATTCCTTCCGATACTGGTTTCGTTCTGAAGATGGTTCTGATGAGCGACATGCCCGAAGATCTGCAGGGCAAGGCCAGATTCAACCTCGAGTTCCTGCCCTCCTCTTACGAGAGCAAGAGCTATCAGGTTGACCTGAACAGCGACGGCACTTATGACGACTTTGGCGTATTCCCCCTGCACGCACAGGATCCCATGGTCGACACCGAGCGCCCCAACCTGCCCAGCCAGGCATGGTATGTTAAGGAATGGAACGAAGAGCGCGGCAACGCACAGCCCCTGCCCTTCGCTACCGGCTACGGCTTCACCTTCGCACCTGAAGATGCCGAAAGCACCATCTCCATCACTTCCATGAACGGCGACAAGCTGGAACTGTACGACGGCCGCAACCGCGCACAGAACGGCTGGTACGTCCTGTCTGACCTGATCACCGCCACCAAGGCTGGTGAAGTTGCTGTTGAATGGCACATCGAACCCAAGGTCGAAGAAGGCTGGGTTCGTGAACCCAACGTTGGCTTCAGCCAGGCTGGCTACTCTCCCCTGCAGGAGAAGTTCGCTAC
>JAZRCV010000199.1:0-14439 GCA_045659925.1 Faecousia sp. | reverse complement strand
CTTGCACTGGGTAAGGGCGTCATCATTGCCCAGACCAGAGAAGAAGCCAAGCAGGCCGTTGTGGACATGATGCAGAACGCCCGTTTTGGCAACAGCGGTTCCACCGTGGTTGTTGAAGAATTCCTGGAAGGCCCCGAGGTTTCCGTCCTGGCATTCACTGACGGCAAGTGCGTCAAGCCCATGGTTTCCTCCATGGACCACAAGCGCATCGGCGACAATGACACCGGCCTCAACACCGGCGGCATGGGCACCGTTGCCCCCAACCCCTACTACACCAAGGATCTTGCCGACCAGTGCATGAAGGAAATCTTCCTTCCCACCATCGAAGCCATGCAGGCTGAAGGCCGTCCCTTTACCGGCTGCCTGTATTTCGGCCTGATGCTGACCAAGAACGGTCCCAAGGTCATTGAATATAACTGCCGTTTCGGCGATCCCGAGACTCAGGTAGTTCTTCCCTTGCTGGAAAGCGATCTTCTCACTATCATGCAGGCTACTACCAACGGCACTTTGGAAGAAACAGAGGTTTCCTTCATGGACGCCCACGCCTGCTGCGTGGTTACCGCTTCTGCCGGTTATCCCGAAAGCTACAAGAAGGGCATTCCCATGGAATTCACCCCGGAAGCAGCTGCACACACCTTCGTGGCAGGCGCAAAGCTGCTCGATGGCGTTCTTGTCACCAATGGTGGCCGTGTCACCGGCACCACCGCTGTGGCACCTTCTCTGGAAGAAGCCATCCGGGAAGCCTATCGCATTGCTGACGGTGTTCGTTTTGAAAACGCCTATCGCCGCTCCGACATCGGAGCACGGGCACTTCTGGCCGTAAAATAAAGGAGGGCGCTATGGTTTACAGAGTATATGTAGAAAAGAAAAAAGAACTGGCCCATGAGGCCAAAGAGCTTCTGACGGAAGCAAGAGAGCTTCTTCAGATCTCCTCCCTCACCAATGTCCGCATTCTCAACCGCTACGATGTGGAACACATTGACCGCGATCTGTTTGCTCAGTGCATCCAGACCGTCTTCTCCGAACCTCAGCTCGACATGGTCAGCGAGGACTTTGAAGCCGACGGCGTAGTGTTTGCTGTGGAATATCTGCCCGGTCAGTTTGACCAGAGAGCAGACTCCGCTGCCCAGTGCATCCAGATTATCTCTCAGGGCGATCGTCCCACCGTGCGTACCGCAAAGGTCTATGTTCTGGAAGGCGATCTCAGCGAAGCTGACATTGCTGCCATTGAGCACCATGTCATCAACCCCGTAGAAGCCAGAAAGGCAAGCCTTGAAAAGCCCGAAACCCTGGAAATGGCCACGGAGATCCCCCAGAAGGTCAAGACCCTGGAAGATTTCCTGTCCCTCGACCGGGATGGCCTGAAGAACATGATCGCAGAGCTTGGCCTTGCCATGGACCTGGATGACATCACCTTCTGCCAGGGCTACTTCAAGGAACAGGGCCGCTGCCCCACCATCACCGAGATCCGGATGCTGGACACCTACTGGTCTGACCACTGCCGTCACACCACCTTCCTCACCACCATCGACAGTGTCAGCTTTGATGATCCCCTGCTGCAGGCAGCTTACGAAGATTATCTCGCCACCCGTGAAGAACTGGGCCGCACCAAGCCCGTGAACCTCATGGACATTGGCACTCTGGCTGCAAAGTATCTGCGGAAGACCGGCCATCTCGACAAGCTGGACGAGTCCGAAGAGATCAACGCCTGCACCGTACATATGACCGTCACCGTAGACGGCAAGGAAGAGCCCTGGCTCCTCCTCTTCAAGAACGAGACCCACAACCATCCCACGGAGATCGAGCCCTTCGGCGGTGCAGCAACCTGCATCGGCGGCGCCATCCGTGATCCTCTGGCCAGCCGCGCCTATGTTTATGCCGCTATGCGCGTTACCGGTGCTGCCGACCCCAGAAAGAGCGTTGCCGAAACCATGGAAGGCAAGCTCCCCCAGCGCAGGCTGGTCACCACCGCTGCCGCAGGCTATTCCTCCTACGGCAACCAGATCGGCCTTGCCACCGGCATCGTAGATGAGCTGTATCATCCCGGCTATGCCGCAAAGCGCATGGAGATCGGTGCTGTTATCGCAGCAGTCCCCGAAGCAAGTGTCCGCAGAGAATGCCCCGCCCCCGGGGATGCTGTCATTCTGCTGGGCGGCCGTACCGGCCGTGATGGCTGCGGCGGCGCTACCGGCTCCTCCAAGAGCCACAACCTCCACTCTCTGGAAACCTGCGGTGCAGAAGTCCAGAAGGGCAATGCTCCCGAAGAGCGCAAGCTCCAGCGTCTGTTCCGCTGCGCAGAAGCCACCCGCATGATCAAGCGCTGCAACGACTTTGGTGCAGGCGGCGTGTCCGTTGCCATCGGCGAACTGGCCGACGGTCTGGACATCCAGCTGGACAAGGTCCCCAAGAAGTACGACGGTCTGGACGGCACTGAGCTGGCCATCTCCGAATCTCAGGAGCGTATGGCTGTTGTCGTAGCTGCAGCAGATGTTGCCCGATTCCTGGAACTTGCTGACCGTGAGAATCTGGAAGCTACTGTTGTTGCCGAAGTCAAGGAAGAACCCCGCCTTCGTATGTTCTGGAATGGCGAGACCATCGTTGACATCGAGCGCAGCTTCCTGAATTCCAATGGCGCAGAAAAGCACATCCGCGTCCATGTGGAAGCCCCCAATGAATTTAATCCTGCCATCGAAGGCAGCTTCGAAGAAGAGCTCTGCCGTGTTGCGGAAGATCTCAATACCTGCTCCAAGCGCGGCCTTTCCGAGCGCTTTGACTCCACCATCGGTGCCGGCACTGTTCTCATGCCCTTCGGCGGCAAGCATCAGCTCACCCCCATTCAGGCTATGGTCCATAAGGTCAGCCTGGAAAAGGGTCACACCGATGACTGCTCTGTCATGTCCTGGGGCTACAACCCCTTCCTGACGGAAAAGAGCCCCTATCACGGCGCATATCTGGCCGTTGTGGAATCCGCTGCCCGTCTGGTTGCCACCGGCGCAGCTTATGAAGATGTTTACCTGACCTTCCAGGAATACTTCCACAAAGTCGCACAGGACGAAACCCGCTGGGGTCAGCCCGTGGCTGCTCTGCTGGGTGCTTTTGAGGCTCAGAAGAACCTGAAGATCGCAGCCATCGGCGGTAAGGACTCCATGTCCGGTTCCTTTGAAAAGCTGGATGTTCCTCCCACTCTGGTTTCCTTCGCAGTTACCACGGAAAAAGAGCAGAACATCGTCTCCAACGAATTCAAGGGCGCAGATCACAACATCTGCCTCCTGATGCCCAAGTATGATGAAAACGGCCTGCCCAACACCGAATCCCTGATTGCCACCTTTAACCAGGTCACCGAGCTGCTCCGCAGCGGCAAGGCAATCGCGGCCTATACCCCCGGCATGGGCGGTGTGGCAGAAGCTGTCATGAAGATGGCCTTCGGCAACGGCTTCGGCGCAGCATTCAACAAGGAAGTCTCCCTGCAGACCCTCTTCGGCTATGCCTACGGCGGCTTCGTTCTGGAAATGGCAGAGGGTGAAACCATTGGTACCCTCGTCGGCCGCACCACCAATGATGGTCAGTTCACCTACGGTGACAGCGCAGTTCCCGCAGGCAAGCTTCTGGGCGAGTACGAAGGTACCCTCGAGCCCATCTATCCCTGCAACATTGCCGATGCTGCCGTTCCCACCGAAACCATCTCCACTCCCTATACCGAATATCCCTCCCCTGCCATCAAGACGGCTCGTCCTCAGGTTCTGATCCCGGTATTCCCCGGCACCAACTGCGAGTACGATTCCGCCCGCGCAGTGGAAGATGCCGGTGCAAAGGCTGAGATCTTTGTCATCCGCAACCGCAGTGCAGACGACATCTCCAGAAGTGTGGAAGAATTCTCCAGCCTTCTGAAGCAGTCCCAGATCGTGTTCCTGCCCGGTGGCTTCTCCGGCGGCGACGAACCCGATGGCTCCGGTAAGTTCATCACTGCATTCTTCCGCAGCGGTGCTATTAAGGAAGAAGTTACTGCTCTGCTTGAGCAGCGCGACGGTCTGATGCTGGGTATTTGCAATGGCTTCCAGGCACTCATTAAGCTGGGTCTGGTGCCCTACGGCAAGATCCTCGACACCGACGCTTCCTTCCCCACCCTGACCTATAACACCATTGGCCGCCATCAGTCCCGCATCGTGCGTACCCGTGTGGCCTCCAACCTGTCTCCCTGGCTTGCCAACACCAATGTGGGCGATGTCTTCAGCGTACCCATTTCCCATGGCGAAGGCCGCTTCCTGGCGGACGAAGCTCTTGTGAAGGAGCTTGCAGCCCGCGGTCAGATCGCAACTCAGTATGTTGATCTGAACGATCAGGCAACCACGGATGTTCACTTCAACCCCAATGGCTCTATCTACGCCATTGAAGGCATTACCAGCCCCGATGGCCGCGTACTGGGCAAGATGGGCCACAGTGAACGCGTTGGTTCGGGTCTTTACAAAAATGTCCCGGGCAATTATAATATCCATATGTTTGAATCTGCAGTACAGTACTTTAAGTGAGGTTGATTGATATGGCTTATTATTTCCAGGAAGCTTCCCATACTTTTAATGAATATCTTTTGGTGCCCGGCTACTCCTCCAGCGAGTGCATCCCCTCCGCCGTCTCTCTGGAGACGCCGCTGGTTCGCTACCGCAAGGGTGAGGCTCCCGCACTTTCCCTGAAGATCCCCATGGTTTCTGCCATCATGCAGTCCGTTTCCGGCGAAGAGCTGTCCATCGCTCTGGCCCGGGAAGGCGGCGTGTCCTTCATCTATGGTTCTCAGTCCGTTGAGGCTGAGGCTGCCATGGTTGCTGCAGTCAAGGGCTATAAGGCCGGTTTTGTCCGCAGCAATTCCAACATCAGCCCCGATAAGACCCTTGCCGACATTCTGGCCCTCAAGGCTCAGACTGGTCATTCCACCGTTGCTGTCACCGATGACGGCACTGCCGAAGGTCGCCTCGTCGGCATCGTCACCGGCCGTGACTATCGTGTGAGCCGTATGTCTCCGGATGAGAAGGTTGCCTCCTTTATGACTCCGCTGGAACAGCTGATCACTGCTCCCTTGGGTACCACCCTGAAGGAAGCCAATGATATCATCTGGGATCACAAGCTCAATTCCCTTCCCATCGTGGACAAGGACGGCAAGCTCTGCTACTTCGTATTCCGTAAGGACTATGACCAGCATAAGCAGAACCCCCTTGAAATGCTGGACAGCGAAAAGCGCTATGTGGTCGGCGCCGGTATCAATACCCGTGACTATGCAACCCGCGTTCCCGCTCTGCTGGAAGCTGGCGCTGATGTGCTGTGCATCGACTCCTCCGAAGGCTTCTCCGAATGGCAGAAGCTCACCATTGCCTGGATCCGTGAAAACTACGGCGAAAGCGTCAAGGTTGGCGCAGGTAATGTGGTAGACGCCGAAGGCTTCCGCTTCCTGGCTGATTGCGGCGCTGACTTCATCAAGGTCGGCATCGGCGGCGGTTCCATCTGCATCACCCGTGAGACCAAGGGCATCGGCCGTGGTCAGGCCACCGCGCTGATCGAAGTATGCCGCGCAAGAGACGAATATTTTGCCGAAACCGGCATTTATGTCCCTGTCTGCTCCGACGGCGGCATCGTTCATGACCACCACATCACCCTGGCTCTGGCCATGGGCGCAGACTTCGTCATGCTGGGCCGTTACTTCGCTCGCTTCGACGAAAGCCCCACCAGCAAGGTCAATGTGGGCGGCACCCTGATGAAGGAATACTGGGGCGAAGGCTCCAACCGTGCCCGCAACTGGCAGCGCTACGATCTGGGCGGCGCAGGCAAGCTCTCCTTCGAAGAAGGTGTTGACAGCTTCGTTCCCTATGCCGGCAAGCTGTCCGACAATGTGCAGAGAACTCTCGCCAAGGTTCGCTCCACCATGTGCAACTGCGGCGCTCTCTCCATCCCCGAGCTGCAGCAGAAGGCTCGTCTGACGCTGGTATCCTCTGTCAGCATCGTAGAAGGTGGCGCTCACGACGTTACCCTCCGCGCTTCCTCTGCCGAAGTATATAATCACGCTTAATTTTCAAGGCCCTGCGTCATCCCTCATAGGATCACGCAGGGCTTTTTATGCCTGTACTTGCGAATAATTGACACTCTGTCATGTATAATCGTTCACCCGACCGGAAGAGTTCCTTCGGTCGGGTGAATTTCGTTTTAAGCAATCAAATTCAAAAGGAAGCACAGCAGCATTCCCACCAAGGTGGGCAGCGCAAAGGCGCAAAGGGTCCATTGGAGGCTTTTGGTTTCCTTGTGAATGGTGAGCAGTGTGGTGCCGCAGGGCCAGTGGAAGAGGCAGAACACCATCATGCACACTGCACTGATGCCTGTCAGGCCGTTATGCAACAATATCTCTGTGATCCCTGCACTTCCCCCAAGGGTCTGCGCTCCGGTGAGAAGCATCACAAGCACCGGGATCACCAGTTCATTGGCAGGAAAACCCAGAAGGAATGCCAGCAGGATCGGCCCGCTGAGGCCAAGTGCCATGCCAAGAGGATGCAGCCACATGGAAGCAAGAGTCAAAAGGGACTCTTCCGACACCTTTACATGAGCTGCAAGCCAGATGATCGCCCCCGCAGGAGCTGCCACCACAACAGCGCGGCCCAATACAAACAAAGTTCTATCCAGCAGCGAGCGCACTATGACTTCTCCCACTCGTGGCTTACGGTAGGGCGGCAGTTCCATCACAAAGCCGGAGGCACTTCCTTTTAAAATGGTTCTGCTCAAAATCCATGAGATCCCCATGGTCGACAAAATCGCAAAAATCAAAGCCAATGCCACCCAAAAAGCGGATACAATGTCACTTCCCGGAAATAAAATCGCCGCGAGTAAGATCAGAGTCGGAAAGCGACCATTGCACGGAAGAAACGAAGCCGTCAGAATTGCGATCAGCCGCTCTCTTGGAGAATCAATGATCCTGCAGCCGGTAACACCCACAGCATTACAGCCAAGGCTCATGCAGGAGGTCAGTGCCTGTTTGCCGCAGGCACCGCATCGCGCAAAGGGACGATCCAGTAAAAACGCAAGCCGCGGCAGCACGCCCAAATCCTCCAACAATGTAAAAAGCGGAAAAAAGATCGCCATCGGCGGCAGCATCACCGTCACCACCCGGGCAAGGGTATCAAACACACCATCCATGAGAAAGCTGCGAAGTCCCGGCGGAAAACTCTGAAGCAACCATGAAAGCGCTGACCCAATATGTGAAAACAGCCATTCCAAAGCGATCCCCGGATAATTCGCACCCCAGATGGTCAGCCATAAAACCAAAAGGAGCAGCGCAAAAACAGTTGGATAACCAAAGAATCTGCTCAAAAGGAGGCGATCCAGTTTTTCACGCCAGGGCATTTCCCTTCCCTGATGCAGCTGTACTTGCTTTGCAATTCTGCCCGCCTCCCTTGCTACCATGACCGCATCGAGTTCTCCGCCATCGTGATGCATTCTTAATGGGGCAGCTGATACAAATCCATCGCACACATCCTGCAGCGTCCTTTGCAGCCGCTCCAGTCCTGCGCGTTTGCCCGCTGCTGTCTCAATTACCGGGACATTCAATATGCCGCTCAGCGCCCGTGCATCCGTTACAAAGCCCCGCTGTTCCGCTTCATCGCACAAATTCAGGCACAGCACCATTTTTTTGCATAGCGCGGAAACCTGCAGCGCCAAAATCAGGCTTCTTGCAAGGCAGGTTGCATCACAGACCACCACAGTGCAGTCCACTTTGCTGCCGCTTATATATTCTGCCGCCAATCTTTCCTCTTCTGAGCTCGCCTTCAGGGAGTACAGCCCCGGAAGATCAGTCAGCCGGTATTCCCTTCCATGATAAGAATATGTGCCGCAGGCCGCCTCCACCGTCTTGCCGGACCAGTTGCCTGTATGCTGTCGTAGCCCGGTCAATGCATTGAACAGGGTACTTTTCCCCACATTAGGATTTCCAACCAGAGCAATGTTCACGGCATCCATGGTTCCGTCACCTCCTGCACTATGAGGTTCGCAGCATCAGCCTTGCGCAGAGCTACGATTGCCCCCTGCACCTCAAAGGCAATGGGCGAACCGGATGGGGCGGTAAATCGCCTTCGGATCACTGCGCCGGGAATTACCCCCAAATCAAACAAACGGCGGCGAAGCATGCCGGATAATGTAACATCTATCACACGACCCGCACCATCTGGCGCAAGCCGTTCGGCTGTCATCAAATCGGGCTCCATGTTATACCCTCCCAAAACAGTTCTATGCCATTGTATCCGAAAACTCCCCTCTTTGTGACAATGCACCGGATCTTCCCGGCTTGCATAGGCTGAAGGGAATATTCCACGAACAATCAGGAGGGATTGTATGAACACCAATTGGTTTCTCGGCGCCAACACGGCAGAGGGCTTTGTTTCCTGTTTTGACACACTGCAGGATGATCCAAGAGTTAAAAAACTCGTCATATTAAAAGGTGGCCCCGGCTGCGGGAAATCTACCTTTATGAAGAAGCTGCAAAAAACCGCCCATAGCCTTGGCGCAGATACGGAAAGCTATCCATGCTCTTCTGATCCTGCCTCCCTCGACGGCCTTTTGATCCTGCCAATTGGCCTTGCCATCGTGGACGGTACCGCACCCCATGTGCTGGAACCACGGCTGTGCGGCTGTGATGCGATATACTTAAATCTCGGTTGCTTTTATGACACAGATAAGATTCCTGACGAACGGCAAAAGCTGGAAGCACTTCGGGCAAAGAATCAGGCCCTCTACCCAACAGCCTACGCCCATTTGCGCGCTGCCAGAGAATTGAAGCAGTGCGTGAAAGCTACTGCCAAAGAAGTGGATCAAAAGAGCCTCTACAGTTTGACCCGGGGACTGATGCAGGAGCTTTCTCCTTCTGAAAAAGGCAGCGGCAGTGTGCGGGAGGTCTTTCTTCACACTTTTACTCCTGCCGGTGAGATCACCCTTCAAGACACCGTGCATGCCATGTGCACTACCTGCGTTGGCATCGAAGACCCCTGTGGCTTGAGCACTGCCCTTTTTGAGCGCCTAAAGCTTCATTTTCAGCATAGCGGCTACGACTGCATTTTACTGCGTTCCCCCCTATTCCCAGACACCACAGAGGGTCTTCTGATTCCGGAGGCAAATACCGCCTTTCTCACCTGTGAAAAAGTAACATCTGATTTTTCCGTCACCATCAATCTTTCTCGGAATTATCATTTCCCCGATTCTGCCGCCGGACTTCTTGAAGCAGCCAATACCCATTGCACTCAGGCGGTTGCTCTTTTAAAGGAAGCAAAGCAGATTCACGATGAGATTGAGCACATTTACCGCCCCTATGTATCCTTTGAAGGACTGGATCTTCTGACGCAGGAATATCAAAAGCAACTCAAATCGGATTTACTGCATCGCAAGGTATGACAACGCAGCGGCACAGGGTACTTCTTGGATACCCTGTGCCGATTTTTCAAGAATATTTCTTAGTTGTTATTACTTTCCACCACACAGTCAATGGTTAACACTGCTGCGAGGGCAATGATCTCATCATTGGGATCTGCGATGTCCAGCTCATAGCTATCGCCCCAGGTCATCCATTCTTTGGAAATCGTGACGATGCGACGATCATTCTTTGTAATTTCATATTCATGGGCCATTGCGCTGCCCGAAACCTCCCAGCCGGGGCCATCGATGCTATAGCGGGGGAAAAACAGGGTAAATCTCTGTCGGATTTCCGCAACTTGCCGTCCGCCGACAAACACATAATAACGGGGCATCCAGCTAAAGACCTCCTGCTTGATGAAAGCAACCTCGTTACCCGCCATGCTATACACATGGAGCTTCTTTCCCCAGGAGAACACTTCTCCCTCCACCACATATTTATCCCGACCATACTCGTCCTTCACAAAGAATTTATCTCCCCAGGAAAAGACCTTCTCCTTAATATAAAGTTTCATTCCAATTCCTCCTCATTGATATTTTTCTCCTGCTTAAATAGACGAAACCCAGAAGAAAAAGTTCCCACACATACAAAAGGACGATTCTTTGCCCTAACTGACAAAGAATCGTCCCGTTTTTAGTTAGACTCTAATACTTGGGGGTGATATAATGCCGATCAGAGTCCGGCGAGGGGCGCATATAGATGCCCGATACCACACCCATTGCCATAAACATGGTGACAACGGAGCTACCGCCATAGCTGATAAAGGGCAGCGTCAGGCCAATGACCGGGAATACGCCAAGGCACATGCCCGCATTGACAGCGATCTGGAATACCAGCATGGAAGCGATGCCAAAGCAAATAAGCCGGTTCATATAGTTGCTGGTCTTCAGACCCACATAGATGCAGCGCAGTACGATGGCACACAGCAAAACAAGAACAAAAACGCATCCGATCATGCCAAGTTCTTCGCCAATGGCAGAGAATACGAAGTCTGTGTGCTGAGCATTGAGCGCGCCGGTCTGGGTGCGGGCACCGTTAAAGAGGCCCTGTCCGGTCAATCCGCCATTGCTCAGGGAGGAAAGGCTCTGGCGGGTATGCCAGCGAATGCCAAGACCTTCCGGGTCAATGGAGGAATCAAAAATCATCATAATTCTGTTCTTCTGGTCCTGATTCATGACATACTGCCAGGCAAAAGGCGCCGCTGCCGTCACTGCAGCAAAGCCGCCAAGGAACCACCAGAGTTTAACGCCGCCAAGATACGCCATAACCACCGTAATAAACACATACACCAGAGCAACACCGGCATCACTGCACAAAACCAGAATCATCAGAATGATGAAACAGGCATGGAAACCCATATGCATGATGGATTTTAGAGATGAGATCTTCTCCTGATGCACACTCATGGTTTTTGCCAGAATGATAATAAAGGGAATCTTGCAAACTTCGCCGGGCTGGATATTCACAGGAATCAGGGGCAGGTCGATCCAGCTTCGCTGACCGGTGGTACCGGCCACACCAAAGGGAATGATCAGCAGCATCAAAAACAGATTGAAGATAAAAAGAAGATCACGGCGCTCGGCAAAAATGTCAACATCCGCCATGGTAAATACGAAGTAGATCGCCATACCAAGGGCCAACGCAAAGGACTGGATCAGAACATAGCGGGCATTGCCATAATAATTGGTGGCACTTGAGATGATAACAATACCGAATACCGTTGCCCCGCAGCACAGCAGCAGCAAAAGCAGATCGCCCTTGCGGAAAAATTCCCGAATTGCCTGCGCTAATTTCTGCATAACGGATCTCCCTCCTTCCATTGCTCCGTCTATTCTACCATCTTAATGAAATAATGTAAACAAAAAAGTTGTTTTGCGAAGAAGAAGCGTGTATAATAGATGAGAAGACCATCGTAAGATCAAAACCGGAGGAACTATGGAGTTTATAAGCAGCAGTGTGGACATGACCGAAGAACTGGGACGCGCTTTAGCCGAGCGCCTGCAGCCCGGCGACATCGTTGCATTCTATGGTGATTTGGGTGCCGGTAAAACGGCCTTCACCCGGGGTTTGGCTGGCGGACTCGGTATAGGGGAGATGGTAACAAGCCCCACCTATACCATTGTCAACGAGTATCTGTCCGGGAAACTTCCCCTGTTTCACTTTGATATGTACCGCCTTTCCGATGCGGATGACCTATTCGATATCGGTTGGGAGGATTACCTTGCCCGAGGCGGTATCTGCGCTGTAGAGTGGAGCGAACGGGTGGAGGAAGCACTGTACGACGCCATCCGGGTCACCATCTGCAAAGATGCAGAGCATCCGGATCAGCGCAGGATCACCATTGACACAGGAGGCAAATATGCTGATTTTAGCCTTTGAATCATCCGCCAAGGCAGGTTCTGTGGCACTGCTGCAGGACGGCATGCTCCTTGCGGAATATTTCCAGAACGGCGGACAGACCCACAGCCGCACCCTCAATAAAATGGCAGAGGATATGCTGACTAACTGCGATCTCACACCCAAGGATGTGGATGCAGTGGCCTGCGCCGCAGGTCCGGGCAGCTTTACCGGAGTTCGCATCGGTCTTTCTGCTGCCAAGGGCTTCGCCTGGGCGGGAGAATTGCCCTGCTATGGTGTATCCACACTGCAGGCTATGGCCTACAGTGTGGCAAGCTTTGAGGGCGTTGTGTGTGCCTGCATGGACGCAAGACGAAATCAGGTATATAATGCCCTGTTTTCTTCTGACGGCCAGACCATCACCCGCCTCTGTCCTGACCGCGCCATCAGTCTGGAAGAACTGGCACAGGAGCTTGTGCAGTATGATGGAAACATCATTTTAGTTGGTGACGGCGCTGCCTTGACCTACAATGCCCTGAAGCCCCGGTTCCCTGCCCTTCGGCTGGCCCCGGAGCATCTTCGCCATCAGCGGGCCTCCGGTGTTGCCCTGTGCGCACAGGAGATGGCCCAGAAGGGCGAAGCCGCCGATGGCAGCACATTGACCCCGAATTACCTGCGTCTTTCCCAGGCAGAACGGGAGCGCATGGAACGAGAGAATAAGAAATTATAATACAAAGGAGATATAAATCATGGGAAGCTTACATGTACTGGATCATCCTCTTCTTCAGCATAAGCTGACGATCCTTCGTGACAAGAACACTGGCGTTAAGGAATTCCGCGAAATCGTAGGCGAGATTTCCGCGCTGATGTGCTATGAGGCCACGAGAAATCTGCCCACCATGGAAGTGGAAGTGGAAACCCCCATTACTGTGGCAAAGTTCCAGACTCTGGCTGGCAAGAAAATGGCCATTGTCCCCATTCTGCGTGCAGGTCTTGGCATGGTTGACGCCATGATCCAGCTGGTTCCCTCTGCAAAGGTGGGCCACATCGGCCTGTTCCGTGACCCGGAGACCCATGAGCCTGTGCAGTACTACTGCAAGATGCCCCCCGATATTTCTGAGCGTCATGTTTTCGTTGTAGATCCTATGCTGGCCACCGGCGGCAGTGCCTCCGCGGCCATCAAGATTCTGAAGGAAGAGTATGGCTGCAAGCATATTACCCTGATGGACATCCTCGCTGCACCCGAAGGTGTAGAAGTCATCCGCAACGACCATCCCGATGTGGACATCTATGTGACCGCCGTTGATGAAAAGCTCAACGACCATGCCTACATTGTCCCCGGTCTGGGCGACGCCGGCGACCGTATTTTCGGCACCAAATAATCCAAATGATGCAAAAAAGCCTCCGGATCAAACCGGAGGCTTTGCTTATTCTTCTGGTAATCCTGCTGATTGTCGACGGAACAGGGTAGAGAATTTGTATTATAATGAGACAATTGCTTTCCTGTTATATTTCTTTATCTTATATAGCTCTTCTGTTGCCAGTCTTGCTTTGGTGACAGAAGTTTTTGTTTTGGGGAAGCAGAAATAGGAAAATTCGTTATCACCGATGCCAATCACATCCCCGATCTCGTACCAGTAATAGTCGGAATACAATGTGTGAGAGGCTAGCGCCGATTGCTTATAGTCCAGCTTCCCTTCCCCGCCGGTCAGGTGGAAGCCGTTCTCATCATGGGTCAAGTGACCTTGGCCGATCATGCACACGCCATCCAGATTCACCTGCACCGCAATGTCCACATCGGTATCAAGAAGATAGGTTCCATCCTCCAGTTCTTTTCTGACGCACTCCCTTTGCCATGTGTACCAATCGGGAATATGAGGATATTCGGTTTCCCCTTCGCAGGCGGATAGTTGTCCGTACTCGTCCATTTCCCATTTTTTGTCGCAGGCATGGCAGGTCAGGTGGATGCCCTTGCCTTCCATTTCATTTTCTGTGCCGCAATGGGGGCACTTATAGAGAATTCGATGCAGACCGTCTGCCCGGAATGGAACATCGATGGAGATTTTATTGTCCCTCTGCCATGCGAAATTATCGAAGGAGAAGGACTCAGCAAGGAGTGCGTCCAGCTCGGCAACGGTCTTTGCTTTCAGCTCTTCCGCCGTGGCGATGCACTTGACATGGGCGCTGACCTTCACATCTCGGATCTGCAGCATATTGTACAGGGGATCTCTGGCAAAGGCACCCTTGGTAATCACCGTCACCACCGGGACGCCCAGCTTCTTCATCAGAATTCCCATCTTTCGGGGCAGCGCCGTGGCTCTGCCGTCAAAGGAGTAACCAGCCTCAGGGTACATCAGCACGCTGGTTTTGTTCTTCTTCAGCATAAATTCCATATCCCGGATCAGGGTCAGATCCGATATGTACTTATGTGTTGGCGTACAGCCAAGAAAGCGCATCAGCTTCCCAAGAAAGCCCGACATGGCATCCACCGAGGTCACGATGCCAAAGGGTCTGGGATAGAAAATGCCGTAAGCCAGCTTCATATCCGTAAAGCTGCAGTGGTTCATCAGGATCAGGCAGGGCTGCTTCCCTACCAGCTCCATGCGCTCCGTGGTATAGGTGAATTTCGTTTTCAGCAGTGTGGGCATGGAAGCAATCCGAACCACCGTCGC
>JAZRCV010000198.1:0-3913 GCA_045659925.1 Faecousia sp. | reverse complement strand
GGTTCGGGATCAGGCTGAGTCTCCGGTGCGGGAGGTTCTTCATCGGGATGATCATCCTCTTCCTCGCCTTCTTCGCCTTCCTCCTCTTCTTCCTCTTCTTCCTCTTCCTCCTCAATGTGGTAGTGATAATAGCTGTATGCTACCTTCTCCACGGAGATCTCGTTGCCATCGGCGTCCAGCTTGTGCATATAGCTGTTGCAGCTGATGCCGGTCTCGGATCTGGAGGTGACTTCATAAGTCATCTTGACGGTATAATCCTTGGTTTCGGTACCGTAAATCGCAATATGTACCTTGCCATCGGACACACTGGCGTCAATGCGGATGGGGTAACCCGTATTGTTCTTGAACTGGAAGTCCAGAGATCCCCAGTAAACCGTGGCGTCCATGCCCATGGGCACATAGGTGACCTGGAAATAATGGCAGGAACGCTCCACAATTTCCATATCCGCCAGCAGAGCGCACAGATAGATGGTGGATGCCACCTGACATACGCCGCCGCCAAGCTGATCTTCCGTATCACCACTGACATATACGGCAGCAGGCTTATAGCCACGGGAAGCGGTGCGCTCACCGACAACCTTATTGAAGGAGAAGATCTCACCATCGTTGATGATGGTGCCGTTGATGGCTTCGCAGGCCAGCTCCAGATTGCGGGTACGGTTGTAAATCGCGGTATGGGGAGAATCGTAGGAGGACAGCTTATCCTGGAACATATCACCCTGCAGGTCATCCAGGGTAGTTTCTGCTATCAGCTCGCCAAATACGATCTCGATGGTGGTGCCCTCTTCGGCTTCATCCAAAATGGCTTGCACATCCTCCACCACGAAGCCGTAGCCGGGAATGTCTTCAATCAGTTCGCCTGCTTCCTCATCGTATGTTGCATTGACGGGTGCAGTGCAGTTGCCCTCATACAAGCCCTGGAGATTGATGGGGTCCGGGGCAATCTCGTCGTATGCAAATTCGATGGGGGTGAAATCCACCTTGCTGTATGCCTGAAGGATCTGGGCATACAGGGCATCCGTATCCAGAGTACGGGCGGTAATGCCCTTGGTGAACAGCATCACCTTATCGACGGCAGGCTCGGTCTCTTCCTCCGTCTCTTCTTCGGCATCTTCGGATTCTTCGTCGGTCTCTTCTTCGGGGTCGACCTGGGCAGGACGCTCCTCAAAGGCAACCTCCGACTGCTTCAGCTCGGCATAGACCTCTTCGGCCTTCTGGGCCAGAAGTGCTTCCACATCATCGGTGTTCATCTCGAAATAGGGTGCCAGATCTACATCCACCCGTGCCTCGGGTGCCTTCGACAGGCCGGGCACCTTCACCAGACCAAACAGGCGGCCATAGGCATAGGCTGCCCCTACTGCACGCTCGGCATCCAGTGTAACATGGCTGACATCGGGTTCGATGGTCATTTCGCCGTCAGGCAGCACAATGGTCAGGGCGTTCTCTTCATATACATGGTTGGTGGCTGCATTTACCTGGGCAATGGCATTGGTCTTATCCATACCACCCACGGGCACACCGGCAACATAGATATTATCCATAATGATGCCGCCATCCAGCACGAACAGGCCGGCAACGGCAATGGCCAGCACCAACACCACGGCACAGACCACATAGAAAACGGTCATGCCAACTTTTTTATTCTTTTTCTTCTTTGCCATTTCATTCTCCGTAGGCACATCGGGCGTTTCCGCCTCAGGCTGAGGCTTGCCCGGCTGCTGGGGGTTTTGCGGCTGCCGCGGCTGAGCGGGTGCTTTCTCTCCGGCAATGCGGGACAACTCTTCTGCCATGATGGCATCAAACAATGCATCCTTTTGGGCCTTGGCTGCATTCTTCTGCTCGGCGGTGGGTTCGCTCTCACCGGTCAGTTCTCTGGTGAAACGGTCCAGCGCTTCAAAATCAAAGCTGCTGTCGTACTCCGGATTTCGGTCGTTGCGGCCGCCCATATTGTGGTTCTTTTTGCTTATGATGATCCCCTCCCTACTGAATTCATCCTCATGCTCTCTTAATCAATTTATCGTGACAATGATGAGTCTACAATTCTATTATAACGGAACTGCATGGTAAAAAGCAATCACAAATCGGCACGAATCTACATTTATTTCGCCTTTCTTTTGTAGTATTTTTACCCAATCTGTAATGATTTTACAATGCCGGAAAATCTTTCCACAAAAACCTCCGCAAGGCGCAGAGGATCCTCACCGCTGAGCTGCCGCACCGTAATCACAGGGCTGTCACCGGCTGCACTCACAAAGCAGCGCTTCTGGAATTCCGGCTGGGCACACAGGCCGGAAACTACCGCCGGTTCAAACTGGCTCAGGGTAAAGCGCAGTTCCCGCTGCTTCTGGGTAATATCTACGATTCCCAACTGGGTGGCCTGAGAACGCAGCAGCGCCACCGCAATCAGATTCATGACGCCCTTGGGGGGATCACCGTAGCGGTCTACGATCTCGTCCAGCAGTTCGTCCGCATCCTCCCGACTGCGGATGGCCGCCATGCGGCGGTAGAGATCCATGCGCTGCTCCCCATTGTCCACATAGCGGGGATCAATGCTGGCAGTGATGGTCAGGTCAGCAGTGCAGTCGGTCTGGCCGGGCTTGCGTTCGCCCCGTTCCTCTAAAACCGCATCCTCCAAAAGCTTGAGATACATATCATAGCCCACACTCATGAGATGGCCGGACTGCTCGGCACCCAAGAGGTTGCCTGCGCCGCGAATTTCCAGATCACGCATGGCAAGCTTGAAGCCGGAACCAAATTCCGCAAAATCCCGGATGGCTGTCAGGCGCTTTTCCGCAATCTCCGTAAGGGTCTTGCCCCGACGGAAGGTGAGATAGGCAAAGGCATGGCGTCCGCTTCGTCCCACACGGCCACGAAGCTGATGAAGCTGGGCAAGACCAAAGCGGTCTGCAGATTCAATGATGAGGGTGTTGACATTGGGAATGTCGATACCGGTCTCAATGATGGTGGTGCAGACCAGAATATCGATTTCTCCGTCCGCCATGCGCTGCATCACATCGCCAAGCTGCTCTTCATTCATCTTGCCGTGTCCCACGGCAATTCTTGCCTCTGGGATGCGCTTGAGGATTCCGGCGGCGCACTGCTCAATGGATTCCACATGATTGTGGAGATAATATACCTGTCCTCCCCGGGCAAGCTCCCGGCGGATGGCATCATCGATCACAGGCTCGGCATATTCCATCACGAAGGTCTGCACCGGATAGCGATCCTGGGGCGGCTCTTCCAGGGTAGACATATCCCGGATGCCGGAAAGGGCCATATTGAGGGTGCGGGGAATGGGAGTTGCGGACAGGGTCAGCACATCCACCCCGTGGGCCAGTTCCTTGAGCCGCTCTTTATGGCTGACGCCAAAGCGCTGCTCTTCATCCACGATGAGAAGGCCCAGATCCTTGAACTCCACGGTCTTGCTCAAAAGCTTGTGGGTGCCGATGATCATATCCACAGAGCCGGAACGCAGGCTAGCCAGGGTGCGCTTCTGCTGAGCCGGAGTGCGGAAACGGGAGAGCACATCAATGGTGACAGGATAACCCGAAAAGCGCTTGGTGGCAGTTGCAAAATGCTGCTGGGCCAGCACTGTGGTGGGCACTAAGATGGCCACCTGCTTGCTGTCCAGCATGGCCTTCATGGCAGCCCGGAGGGCCACCTCCGTCTTGCCAAAGCCCACATCACCGCAGAGAAGACGATCCATGGGGGTTGCACGGCACATATCACCCTTGATCTCCTCGATGCAGCGGATCTGGTCGTCTGTCTCCACATATTCAAAGCTGTCCTCAAATTCTATCTGCCAGGGGCTGTCGCCGGAGAAGGCGTAGCCGGGAAGGCGGCTTCGTTCGGCATAGAGCTTCACAAGCTGATCCGCCATATCCTTTACTGCCTTTTTGGTGCGGGCCTTGGT
>JAZRCV010000197.1:0-4417 GCA_045659925.1 Faecousia sp. | reverse complement strand
AATACCGCTTTGGGGAAAAACATACCACTTCTTCCTTTCGCAAATATCAGAAACGGCCTCCGGCTTCCACCAATCAGCAAAGCCATCGCACCGCCCCATAAACTCACAAACCACACAGGCATCCTAACGCCTGCAACATGTTGACATGTCAACTTGTTGCAGTATAGCACGCACATGTTGACATGTCAACATGTGCGTGCCTAAACCTAAAAATAATCCAAACAAAAATGTTTCTTTTGTTATGGGATTACAGCAATAAATTTGGCCCTCCCCAATTGTAAACTTTTTTGCAGAACCATTGACACTATACTTCTTTGGAAGTATAATATAGCAGAAGTAACTCTAAAGAAGTATAGGGGTGATAAAAATGAGCAAACTGATCCTATATCACGGTTCTTCTGAAATCATTGGGGCGCCTGTATTTGGCAAAGGCAAATCATATAACGACTACGGCAAGGGTTTTTATTGCACCGCGCATCCCGAGCTTGCAAAGGAATGGGCTTGCACGGAAAATACGGACGGCTATGCAAACAAATATGAAATCGACACCGCAGGTCTTGCCGTACTCAATCTTTCATCTGACGAATACACGATTCTGCACTGGCTGGCTCTGCTGATGGAATACCGCAAGTTCCGTGTCTCCACCCCCGTTATGAAGCGGGGTGCGGATTGGCTGAAAGCGCATTTTCTCATAGATCTCAGGCAGTATGATGCGGTGGTTGGCTATCGTGCGGATGATTCCTATTTCTCTTTTGCAAGAGCGTTTATAAACAACGAAATTTCACTCACCCAGCTATCCTATGCCATGCGGCTTGGCAAGCTTGGGGAACAGTTTGTCCTGAAAAGTCCTGCCGCTTTTGAGAGAATTCAGTTCATTTCTTATGAGATTGCCGACAATACCGTGTATTACGCAAAAAGAAAAGCCCGCGACGATGCAGCAAGAGCAGCTTTCCGTGCGGAGCTTGAACGGGACGATATGGAAGGGCTTTATATGAGAGACATCATCCGTGAGGGGGTACAGCCGAATGATCCACGCTTACGACAATCAATATCTCGATGATGCCATGAAGTGTCTGGGCGAAGGGATGGACTACGCCGCCAACTGCTGCCGAATGGAGATGGATCATTTTCTTGACCTGTTCATCGGCACAGGCTACGCAGAACAGTTTGCCGCAGGGGTTCCCAAGATCGTATCGGGAAAATCCGGCACGGAGCTTGTGATGGATGTACTCACAAAATCCGGAACGCACATAGACTTCCCGGAAGCACAGACCGAATACGATTACTCCCCCCAGTATTGGTGCGGCTGGATTCTCGCCTACTATCAATGGTACACCGGACGGAGCTTTAAAGAGATCCAGAAGCACATCACCATGCGGGAGATCGAAAAGCTCTATCCCACCCTGCACGAAGCATCCGAAGATAAATTTGTGGATACCGTCAACCGCATGATCCGCAAAAAGAACCCGCCCACACGCCTGCAGGCACAGCGCAAGATCAGCGGCTACAGCCAAAGAGCCCTCGCAGAAAAGGTCGGCGTCAACCTGCGCACCCTGCAGCAGTATGAAATCCGTGCAAAGGATATCAATAAAGCAGCGGGAGGAACCCTGCTGGCTCTGGCAAAGGTGCTCGGCTGCCGGGTGGAGGATTTGCTGGAGTATGATAATGGTGAGATTGCGGGTGATTAATATTACCACTCTTTGCAAAACAGAAACGATATTAAAGGAGATAAAAATTTATGTAGGGAATAATTTCAAACATTTCTTCTATTGTTACTTGCGTAGCCTTTCTTTTATATTTGGCAGGGCACATTTGGGTTGTTGTAAAAAACAGATATACTATTTACGAAAAGCTTTCTCTTATTCCTTTTGATAATACCACAGATATCGAAGATGAAGATAATGTATTAATTATTGATAATACTGGTTGCGAGTTTTCTTTAGAATCCGACTATGGTATCAGTAAAATTAAAATCTATAAAGTTGATTACAGTATCCAAAGTGACGGCAAACTCAATGCCAACTCAAAAACCTTAAAAGCAACATTTAACAATTTAAAAACAGACAAGCTTTTTATTAGATGCGACTTAGGTGAATGTCTCCCTACTACTCAATTTGAAATTAGAAGAGCAGATTATACTAAAATTACTTTCGATTTATACGAAAGTGGAAAAAACGGACACATTATCACCTGCAACTATAGATATAAATTAACATTCAAGGGTTTGCTTTATCACTTATGCGTTTAAAGGATATGCCTGTTTGTTCTGTTTTTTATAAATTCGGTCTCACATGATATAAAAAGAGGCTCCTGCCATTCCGGTAGGAGCCTCTTTGCGATCATTATGAAACTTGGTAACTCTGCCGGGGCAGATCAATTGTGCTGCTTGCTAAAATGTTCCTTGATCAGCTGCAGTACCACGGGGGTCAGCAGGAAAATGCCGATCAGGTTGGGTATGGTCATAAAGCCGTTGAAGGTTTCACTGATGCTCCAGATCAGGCCCAGATCGGTGGTGGCGCCCAGAATGGAAACCAGGCAGTAGGCAATGTTGAAGGGCAGCAGAACCTTGCTTCCCAGCAGGAATTCCGCACAGCGAAGGCCGTACAGGCCCCAGCCAACGATGGTGGAGAAGGCAAAGCAGCACATGGCGATGGCGGTGAAGATGGAGACCCAGTTGCCGTAAACGGTGGTAAAGCCGCTGATGGTCAATTCCGCGCCGGAAGCCTGACCGTAGGGGATATCGATGCCGCTGAGCAGTATTACAAGTGCGGTCAGGGTGCAGATGAGGATGGTGTCCATAAACACTTCGAAGATGCCGTACAGGCCCTGCTTGGCAGGATCGTTGGTGTCGGCACATGCATGGGCGATGGAGCCGGTACCCAGGCCAGCCTCGTTGGAGAAGATGCCTCTGGCCACGCCCTTCTGCAGGCTGAGGAAGAAGCTGCCCACTACACCGCCGGTAAAGGCTGCGGGGTTGAACGCACCCTGAAAGATGGAAGCGAACACTGCGGGGATCCGGTCAAATCGCAGCACGATCAGACCAATGCCCAGCGCGATGTACAGCCCAGCCATCACAGGCACCAGCTTCTCAGAAACGCTGCCGATCCGCTTCACGCCTCCGATTAAGATCAGCGCCAAAATGATGCAGATGGCAATGCCGATGGCCAGATTGCTGCTGGAAAGGGAGTCCGGGCTGAGAACATTGTAGTTGATCAGCGCAGTATTGATGGCGGAGGTGATGGTGTTGACCTGGGTGGCATTGCCGGTGCCGAATACGGCGCATACGCCAAAGAAGGCATACAGATAGGCCAGCCACATCCAGTTTTTGCCAAGGCCGTTTTTGATATAGTACATGGGGCCACCCACATAATCGCCGTTCTTGTTGCGCTCACGGAAATGAACCGCCAGCGCCACTTCCGCGAACTTGGTACCCATACCCAGAATGGCGGAGATCCACATCCAGAACACCGCACCGGGGCCGCCGATGGCAATGGCACCTGCCACACCGGCAATGTTGCCGGTGCCGACGGTAGAGGCCAGCGCAGTACAAACCGCCTGGAAGGGGGTCAGCGCACCCTCTGCGGCAGTTTCCTTTTTGAACATCCTGCCCACGGTATTTTTCATGGCATAGCCGAATTTGCGAAGGGGCAGGAAGCCTGTACGAATGGCTAAGTACAGACCTACGCCAAGAATGCAGGTCATGGCGGGAACGCCCCAAATAAAGTCGTTCAAAAGTTTGTTGACATATGTGATGAATTCTAACATGGTTTCCTCCAAAAGCAGCAAGGGTTTTGCCGCCAAATTTACGCGAACGCATCCAGTATACCCTATCCGCAGGAAAAAATCCAGTAAAATTATTGACACAGCACCAAAAAATGCTGCATCCCGAAGAGGATACAGCACTTTTTATTACGCATCATAACTGTAAGCGATTTCCACATGCGTGCCCGTAAAGGCATAGAGCATATTGGCATAGCGAACGCGGAAGGTGACGGTATCGCCGGAATGCCATGTTTTTCCGGAATCGGTCACATCCACAATGGTATGGTCACTGCTACAGCCAACCACTTCCACACCAGGTTCCACCGGGATCATGCCATTCGCGTCACCCACATCCTGACTTCCCAATGCCAGAATTGCCCGCACGCGGCGGCCCTTATCCTCCCGCACAACAGCTTCGCCCGCCCAGTTTTTGGTGGACTGGCCCTTGGGCGCGGAGTCTTTTTCATGGATCTCCACGATCTCAGCCATCAGCAAAATGCCATCCTCCCGCAGGCCCGGGAAGGTCACACCCCGGTTCACGCGAATGTTCATGGGATTGGCGATAGAACCGCCCAGACGAAGGTGATTGATGCGGGGCGGCATCCGGTTGATGCCATCGCGCATCAGCAACAAATTGATGGAGCTGCCGCCGGAG
>JAZRCV010000196.1:0-2407 GCA_045659925.1 Faecousia sp. | reverse complement strand
ATCATCACCCCTGGTGTGGGGGACAAGTGGTATACCCAGACCCTGACCCGGGCCCACTATGCAAAGCTTTTGGAAGCGGGCGTGAAAATTTATGAGTATGTTCCCGGATTTCTCCATTCTAAAGTTTGCTGCGCCGATGGGAAGACCGCCATCGTCGGCACGGTGAATCTGGATTACCGCAGCTTTTATCTGCAGTTTGAGGATGGTATCTGGCTCTATGGGAAAAGCGCAGTGGATGAGATTGCGGCGGATTTTTCCCGCACCCTGGAAGAATGCAGTCTCGTTACGCAAGCCCAATGCGCCGGCGTTTCCTGGCCACGGCGGGCAGGCCGGGCTATTTTACGGCTGTTTGCCCCGCTGGTATAGCACGATAAGTATAATGTATCGGTCAGATGGGGATGATCTCTCCGAAATGGAGGGATCATTATGGTAAAAGGCGTCTCAAGACAGGTCATCGTGGTGCGGCAGCCGGATACAAAACTCTTTGAGCAGGCGATTTTCCTTGTGCGGGAGGAAGCCTTGGGCCGGGAAGGGGTTACTGACCGGCAAATTCTGGAGGAAGCCTGTCAGGTGGCGGATCAGTATGTCCGCACCCGGGCAAACGGTGCAAAAAAGCCCCGCCGACGCCGTCTGCAGGGCCTGGGCTGGATGCTTTTGGGCTCCGGTATGACGGGTCTGGCGTGGCTTTTGAGTTTTCTTGTTTTGTGATTACAGCACCTGCAGAATATAGCCCTTGAGGTACAGGGATTGCTCCGCACCAAGGCAGGCGGGGTGATCCCTGCTTTGCACCAGGGCTTCCAGTAGGCGGACGGGGCGGTTGGCATCCATGGATGCCTCCTGCAGCATTTGCAGGAACAGCTCCGGGGTCATAAACTGGCTACAGGAGCAGCTGATCAGGAAGCCGCCGGGCTCCACCATTTTCATGCAGCGAAGGTTCAGCTCCTTGTAGCCCCGCCATGCCCCTTCCAGCGCTCTGCGGCTTTTGGCAAAGGCGGGGGGATCGCAGATGACGCAGCCGTATTGCCGTCCCTCGTCCGCATATGCCCGGGCAAGGTCAAATACATTGGCCTCTGTGGGCACGATGCGCTCTGCAACGCCGTTTAGCCGGGCGTTTTCCATGGTAAGCCCCAGTGCCTCCCCGGAAACATCCACTGCCTCCACGGATTTTGCGCCGTAGAGTGCTGCGTGGACGCTGAAACCGCCGGTACAGCAGCAAAGATCCAGCACGCTGCGGTCTTTCACATAGGGGCGAATTTTGCCCCGATTTTCCTGCTGATCCAGGAAATGGCCGGTTTTCTGACCGTCGGCAATGTTTATCTGCATGATGGCATCATGCTCCCGGATGGCTACTCTCTCCGGCACTTCGCCGTAGACGCAGCCGGATGCCAGGGGCATGCCTTCTTTTGTGCGGACGGAAAGATCGTTGCGCTCATAAATGCCCTTCGGTGCAAAAATCTCCACCAGAATGGCAATCAGATCTTCTTTCCACTGCTCCATGCCAAGGGAGACGATCTGAAAGCTAAGATAATCGCCGTACTTATCCACCGTCAATCCGGGAAGACCGTCGGATTCTCCGAAGATCACCCGGCAGGCATTTTCAAAGCCAAGCAGCCGGCGGAAGTCCCAGGCTGCCTGAATTTTTCCCCGGAAGAATTCCCGGTCAAACAGGGCGTTTTTGTCAAAGCTCAGGACACGCACCGTGATTTTAGACAGTGCGTTAAAAAAACCGTAGGCCACAAACTGCTCCCGGCTGTCGATGACCTCCACGATCTCGCCATTGACGCACAGGTCGTCCACCCATTCAATTTCATTTTCATAAATTCGCAGCCTGCCGCCCCGAAGCGATCGTTCTTCGCCCCGCCGCAGGCATACCTGACCATATTCCATAGGTGCTGCTCCTTATTTCCAAATTTCTGCCCGGATGAACTGCCGCCCCTTTCGGGAGGTGCCGCCGGGCTCTAACAGGGTTCCTTTGCCGCTGCCCCGCAGGGAGATCACATCTCCCGTGTGCAAAAGCGCATCGGGCTTCAGGCAGGGAACATAGTTGACACTCACATTGCCCTGCAGGATCTGGGCATTGGCACTGGTGCGGGACAGGCCGAACATTCCGCCGCATACCGCATCCAGCCGGGGACTTTGCACCGTAAAGGTGACATTTTTGTATTCCCGTACCAGTGGCGGAACTTCTGACAGGGGAATTTTAGCAATCTTTACGCCCCAACGGCCCACTTTTTCTAAGTTTTGCGCCAAATAATCCGCAATATTCTCAAGGCAGAGAAGATAGGTGTGGTCATCTGCCATGCGGATGTCTCCCAGTGCTTCCCGCTTCACCCCAAGACCCAGAATGGCCCCCAGAAAATCCCGGTGGCCGGGGTTGCCGAAGGCGGCAGTGATGCGCAGGGCGGCG
>JAZRCV010000195.1:0-5303 GCA_045659925.1 Faecousia sp. | reverse complement strand
TCTCCCGGCCCCAGACAGAGAACAGAATTCTATATGGGGGATTTCCCGAGTGGCCAAAGGGGACAGACTGTAAATCTGCTGGCTATGCCTTCGGTGGTTCGAATCCACCATCCCCCACCAAAACAAAAACACCATCCGTATGAATGGTGTTTTTTGTTTTGGTATGGGTATTTGGATGGCGGATTCGAAAGGCGGCTCTTAGCGACATGCCAGTGGCATGTCGCAACCGCCGTGGCTTTTCCGCAGAAAAGCGAATCCACCATCATCTGGTTAAAAGGTCTGGGTTTTTGGTTTATTGGGGAATTGATGGTGCGATTCGAACCCATTTAAATGCGGTGCGGACGAGCACCGCCGGCGAGGGCTAGACCGAGCCGAACCTTTATTTTCTTTCGCCTCATGCGAAAGAAAATGCAAATCGAATCCACCATCCCCCACCAAAAAGCGCCAACCTTCGTAAGAAGAGGGTTGGCGTTCTTCACTATTCACTTTTCATTAAATACGCATCACAGTTTTGGGACAATCAGTTTCTTTCCCAATGCTTTGTTGAGCGCTTTGTCATCCGGCAGCCGTTCCATAACAACATAATCTACATATTGAAAATCAAAGCCTCTGTAGGTATGCTTATTTCCTATCTTTGATGTATCTACCAGAAGAATCGTCTGTGCACTGTTCTTTCTCATTTTCTTAATAATATCCAACCGGACCATATCTCTAGAAGTAAAGCCTTCTGCATTGATACCGCTGCAGGAAAAGAAAAACAAATCCACATTTATAGAATCAATGGCATTGTCAGTAAGAGAACCGACCATGTCATAGTTTTCATACAGTTCGCCACCCAATACAACAATCTTTGCAGAATGATGATTTCCCAACGCGCTGATGATATCCAGGCCATTTGTAAATACTGTGATATTTTGATACCTATACATCTGTTTGGCAAGTTCTGTGACCGTGGTACCAGATGGAAGAAAGACAGATGCGTTATCGTGCAAAAAACCGGCGGCGGCTTTTGCAATTGCCCGTTTGGCGTGAATATTGGTATTGGAACGTACAAACAACGGAGGGTCATTGTTCGCCTGATTGGCAGAAATTGCTCCGCCCCATGTACGAACCAGCAATCCCTCACGCTCCATAGCTTTCAGATCCCGACGGATCGTTGCAGCGCTGGCAAAAACATCATTGCACAGCTGCTCTATGGATGCATTCCCCCGCTTGTTCAGTATCGCATAGATCCGTTCCTGACGCTCATTCATTTCCCTTTTCCTTTCCGCATCGTATTGATCGAATTATAGCTTTTTCTGAGCGATTTGTCAATATTGACTATCTATATTTGCCGAGTGATTGAATATCGCTCAAATACAAGATATACTCAGAATGATCTGATTTCAGGAGGGGATTGTCTTGTTTGGAAACCACGCCGCAGGCATTTATGAAAAAGCATTTGCCCCGCAAATAAACTGGCTTGAAAAGCTTAGGAAAGCCGCAGAACTGGGTTTCGACTATGTGGAGATCAGCATTGACGAAACAGATGAACGATTAGCGCGACTTGATTGGACAAAGGCGAAAAAGAAGGCACTGCTGGACGCGATCTGGGATTCCGGTGTTGCAATCCGCTCTATGTGTCTAAGCTGTCACCGCAGATTTCCATTCGGCAGCAAGGATCCCGCGATTCGCGAAAACGCGCACGCCATCATGGATAAAGCCATCCAATTTGCCGGTGAACTGGGCATTCGTGTGATCCAGCTGGCAGGCTATGATGTGTATTACGAGGATTCCACAGAGGATAGTGTCCGCCTTTTTGGCGAGGGAATGCATTGGGCGGCAGAACGTGCCGCAGCGGCCCAGGTCATGCTGGCAATGGAGATCATGGACACACCTTTTATGAATTCCATCACCAAGCATATGGTGTACGAAGAAAAGATCCGTTCGCCTTGGTATCGTGTTTATCCCGATCTTGGCAACCTCACAGCTTGGAGAGAAAACGATCCCGAGGCTGAGCTGAATAAGGGGCTCGGCAGTATCGTTGCGATTCATCTAAAGGACACTATTCCGCCCACAGATACATTTGCGGGCCAATTTAAGTCTGTACCCTTTGGCACCGGCTGTGTGGATTTTCACACTCGCTTCGGTCAGCTGGAGAAATTGGGCTACACAGGCCCCTACATGATTGAAATGTGGTATCAAATCGGCACAGATGATGCTGCCGAAATTGCAAAAGCCGCAAAATGGCTCAACGAACAATACGAAAAAGGAGTTAATTATGCTGGAACAGTTAAAAAATGAGGTTTGCCGCGCCAACCTACTTTTGAAAGAATATGGACTGATCACACTGACCTGGGGAAATGTATCCGCAATTTCAAAGGATAACTGTTATGTGGTCATCAAGCCCTCCGGAGTGAGCTACTCCGAAATGACAGCGGATATGATGGTGGTTACCGATCTGGAGGGTAATGTTGTGGAAGGAAATCTTCGTCCCTCATCCGATCTTGCCACCCATTTGGAGCTGTATCGGAATTATCCCGAGATCCGCTCCGTAGTCCACACCCATTCCAGATGGGCCACCGCCACTGCTCAGGCAGAATCCGATATCCCCTGCTATGGCACCACCCACGCCGATCATTTTTACGGTACCATTCCCTGCACCCGGCACTTGACGGAGCAAGAGATCAAGATTGATTATGAGCTGAATACCGGCAAGGCCATTGTAGAAACATTAAAGGAACTGCGCATCGATCCTATGGCAGTTCCTGCTGTTCTGGTATGCAAGCACGGTCCCTTCACTTGGGGCAAAACCGCCGAAAAGGCAGTAGAAAATGCAGTTGTCCTGGAAGAATGCGCTTACATGAGCTGCATTGGCATGAACCTGACAGAGAGAAAAATGTCTCCCGCCCCTCAAGCGTTACAGGACAAGCACTACTTCCGCAAACATGGTGGCGGTGCCTATTATGGACAGATGTAAGGGGGGAAGCTCATGATCAAACAGTACATCGCAAAATCCATCGTCTGCGCCTGCGGGGAGACACACCGTTCCCGGGTAGAAACTATCGAGATCACGGAAAATGTTATCGAACAGGAGCTGGTGACTTTTTTAAAAACCAAGGCATACAGAAAGCTGACCGTGGTATGCGATAAGAACACTTACCGCGTTGCCGGAAACAGAGTTTGTCAGGCTCTGGATAAACACAGTATCCCCTTCAAGCTGCATCAGTTCCGGGAGGACCCCGTGCTTCCCAACGAATATTTCATTGGCAATCTTGCAATGGGTATGGCCCTGGACTGCGATCTTGTTTTGGCTGTGGGTAGCGGCACCATCAACGATATATGCCGTTATGTCAGTGCCGTTGCCGGAAAACCCTACTGCGTCGTCGGCACCGCCCCCTCTATGGATGGATACATTTCCGGCGGCTCTGCACTGATATACAACAACATAAAACTCACTTTTGAAACGCACACACCCGTAGCCGTTTTCCTGGACCCGCAGATTCTGTCTCACGCACCAAAAAATATGATCGCCGCCGGCGTTGGCGACCTGTTGGGCAAAATCAACTGTCTTACCGACTGGCGCCTTTCGGTTATTATAAACGGTGAATGGCATTGCGATTTTATATCCGATATCGTAGATGCTGCCATAAAAAAAGTGGTAACGAACAGCGATCAGATCGCTGCCGCCGAGGATGCGGCGATTGCCGATCTTGTAGAAGCGCTGCTTCTGTCAGGAGTATGCATGGATTTTGCGGGCAATTCCCGTCCGGCCTCCGGCTGTGAGCATCATATGTCGCATTTCTGGGAAATGCGTTATTTGCTGGAGGGTCGTGAAGCGGTGTTCCACGGCACCAAGGTGGGCATCGGTACGGTGATTGCTTTGAAAGCGTATGAATATATCGCAAAGCTGACCCCTGATTTTGCCAAGATCGGGAAAATATCTCGCAAATCCTTCAGTGAATGGGAATCGGATATTCGCAGCGCGTTTCTCGGCGCTTCCAATGAGATCGTAGAACTTGAGAAGGTAAGCGGCAAAAACAGCCCCGAAAAGCTGCGTGCAAGACTTTCTGCGATACAAGCAAACTGGCATCAAATCCAGGAACTCGCTGAGCAAACCATGAAATCCCAACTGGTATACAACATTTTGCAGCAGCTTGACGCACCTGCAAAGCCTCATCAGATCGGCGTGGATAGAGCGATGGCACGACAGGCTATTCTCTATGCCAAGGAGATCCGGAATCGGTATACAGTGCTCCAGCTTCTCTGGGATTTGGGTGAGCTTGAGAATTTTGCGGATTCTATCATTAACGAATACTATCATTGAAACGAAAGGATGATACATCGTGGATACCAAGGTAACACTGACCGCCCACAGAGGCTGGCGAGGCAAATATCCCGAGAACACCATGCGAGGCTTCCGTGAGGTGCTGAAGCTGGATATTGACGCCATCGAAATGGACGCCCACATGACCAAAGACTACCATATCGTGGTCTGTCATGACCCAAATCTCGAACGCACCACCGACAAGTCCGGCCTGATCCACAGGCTGACATTTGACGAGGTAAGAAAAGCGGACGCGGGCATTAAATTCGGTGAGGAATTTAAGGGCGAGAAAGTTCCTTCTTTTGAGGAATTTCTTCAGCTTATGACCACCCGTCCCGACATCCGGCTGATGTTGGAACTGAAGGACTATCCTGAGGTGCTGGGGGATTTCGCCTACGCATCCGCAGAACTGACCCTCTCTCTTTGCCGCAAATACGGTGTGTTCGGCGCGGACAGGCTGACAGTGATCACATTCTCCACCGGCCTATGTGCCTGGCTTCGTACCCGTTATGCCAAAGAAGATTTCTATATCCATGGTTTCTACCCCAAGGCATTGATGCGCGGCTGCGAAAAAGACGACCCCTATAAGTATTACGACGAGGTATGCCTATTTAATCACGGCGAAAAGAACCCCCAGGGTTTTCCCATCCGGCACGATAGTCTCGTAGCGGACAAGGCCAGATACGCAGAATTTGCCCTTATGGGGATCAAACCCTGCGTGTTCTATTCACTGAATACGGATGAGGATATCTACCGCCATTCCTATGAGAACGGTGCTCGAGGCTTTACCTGTGACCATCCTGACATCTGCGGCGAGATTCTGGACAAAATCGGTGCAAGAAAGCTGAAACGATAATGCCGAATCATTTCGACCAACCTTTATTTTTGGTTTCATAAGTTCCAGGAACATATTAAAACTTCATATTCTCTGAACTTCTGTTTTGCGTTTTCTTCTCAAAAACTCTTCGGAGATTCATTGCAACCAATCTTGCCAAAA
>JAZRCV010000194.1:0-1773 GCA_045659925.1 Faecousia sp. | reverse complement strand
AAGATTGATAGCTGTAACGAAGTGCTGCGCGCACGGGCTTCCAACTATCACTCGGCAGATGCTTGAGTGGAGTTATTTTGATCATGGTCAAAATGGCTCCTTTTGTGTTTATAAGGAGGGATTTTTCATGTATTTGCTGGCAAACGGCAGACTTATTACCCGCAGCAGCCAGACGCCTTACTTGGCGGACGGCGGTGTTGTTTGGGAAGGCGACCGCATTTTAGAGGTGGGCACCACAAAGGATTTGAAAGAAAAATATCCCCATGCAGAGTTTATTGACGCCAAAGGCGGCGTCATCATGCCCGCCTTTATCAATGCCCATACCCATATCTATTCCGCCCTTGCCCGTGGCCTGAGCATAAAGGGCTACCATGCCACCAATTTCTATGAGGTGCTGGACGGCCAGTGGTGGGCCATTGACCGCAAGCTGATGCTGGATGGCACCCGGGCCAGTGCCGATGCCCTTTACATCGACTGCATCAAGCAGGGCGTCACCACCATCTTTGACCACCATGCCTCCTACGGCGAGATCCCCGGCTCTTTGATGGAGATCGCCGCCTCCGCCAAAAAATTTGGCATCAGAAGCTGCCTGTGCTACGAAGTCTCCGACCGGGATGGGGAGGAGAAGTGCCTGCAGGCCATTCAGGAAAACGCGGATTTCATCAGCTATTGTGAAAAAGAGAAGGATCCCATGCTTGCCGCCATGTTCGGCGGTCATGCCCTGTTCACCATCTCCGACAAGACCTTCGAGCGCATGGTGGCGGCGAATAACGGACGCACAGGCTTCCATATTCATGTATCTGAGGGCATGAACGATGTGTATGACAGCCTGCAGAAGTATGGTCGCCGCCCGGTACAGCGGCTGCAGGATCACGGCATTTTGGGCGAAAAGACCATTTTAGGCCACTGCATCCATGTGAATTCCGCAGAAATTGAGATCATTGCCAACACCGGTACCATGGTGGTGAATAACCCCGAATCCAACATGGGCAATGCTGTGGGCACCTGCCCGGTGCTGCAGCTCTACAAGGCTGGCATCCTCCTTGGCCTTGGCACCGATGCCTACACCAACGATATGCTGGAGTCCATCAAAGTCGCCCTGTGTGCCCAGCGGCAGAATGCCTGCTTGCCCGGCGTTGGCTGGTGCGAGGTGACGGATATGCTGTTTAAGAATAACGCGAAAATCGGCGAAAAATATTTCCCCACCCGCCTTGGGGTGCTGGAACCCGGCGCTTCGGCAGATGTGATCGTGATGGACTACAAGCCCTTCACCCCCTTCGGCGCGGACAACATCGACGGCCATATGCTCTTCGGCATGACCGGCCGCCAGTGCCAGACCACCGTGGCCGCAGGCAAAGTGCTCATGAAAGACCGCGAACTCATCGGCATCGACGAGGAGGCGGAAAACGCCCATATCTTAGAGGCCTCCAAAAAGCTCTGGGGCAGCCTCAACGGCTGCGAATATTAAAATTCTGTTTTCGAATGCACCCCGTCTATGAACGTAGGGGCGGGTATTAGCCGCCCGTGCGGGAAATGTTCCGTTTATATCAGAACTACCGGCGAAATCGCAACCTTTTGCGGGCGGATGATATCCGCCCCTACGGTGAGAAATGATAGTTTTACGATATCCGCTTGAGGAGGAAGAACCATGTCTGAAAAAATGTATCCCATCGGATTTCGCCCGCTGATGCAGTGGGTGATCCGTGAATACGCCAAAACCGGCGAAATTTTCGGCATCCATAGCCGGTATACGGCAATGGGCAAATCCCTGCC
>JAZRCV010000193.1:0-14219 GCA_045659925.1 Faecousia sp. | reverse complement strand
TTCGGCCTTAGCCTGAGCGGACTGAGCGGCAGCCTGTGCCTTTGCAGCTTCTGCAGCGGATGCAGCAGCGGCAGCAGCTTCTTCAGCAGCTTCGGCATTGGCTTCTTCAGCAGCCTTCTGTGCCTTTTCGGCAGCAGCCTTGGCTTCTTCAGCAGCCTTCAGAGCAGCTTCAGCAGCGGCCTTGTCTTCTGCAGCTTCAGCGGCAGCAGCTTCGGCAGCAGCCTGTGCTTCTTCAGCAGCCTTCTGTGCAGCCTGAGCGGCCTTCACAGCGGCTTCGAGATCGCCGGGAACTTCGGGAATTTCGGGAACTTCGGGATCTTCGGGTTCATCGGAACCGGTATCGCCGAATGCTTCGGGCTGCCACAGATAGTTTTCTACGTAGATACGGAACAGCTGGCACCATGCGTTGAAGTCATGGCCGCCGGTGACGCGTTCGTATTCGCAGAAGCCGCCTGCAGCGCGGATATCGTCGAGCTTTGCGACTGCATCAGCGCTCAGTGCGCCGAAGTCATAGGTGCCGTCGCCGAAGAGGATGTGGGTCTGATCCAGGCCTTCGGTAGCAGCGTTGACGCTGTTGCCAAGGCTGAATGCGCCGTAGTAGCCGAACAGAGGAGCGTTGGCGTTGATCATGCTCTGGGTGTTCATGGAGCCCATGGACAGACCAGCCCAGGAACGATCCATTGCCTCGGTGGAGACATTGTAGTTCTCTTCCATGAAGGGGATGATCTCGTTTGCAACATTTGCGTATGCTTCTGCACCGCCGCTGCCGAAGCTGCCGCCGGTACCCAGGAAGCTGTTGTTGGAGGTGACAGAGACGATCACAGCTGCTTCTGCGCGGCCTTCGGCTGCCAGGTTGTCCATGATGTTCTGTACGCTGCCAATGCCCATCCAGTCGGATTCGTCCTGACCGAAGCCATGGAGCATGTAGATGGTCTTGTAGGGTTCTGCACGCTCTTCATCGTAGCCATAGGGCAGATATACGCCCATGTAATGGGTGAAGTCGTTGATTTCGACGGGAACGTAGGACCAGGTACCAACCTTTTCGTCGGTTCTGGGATTCTCAGCCTCACGGGCCTTCATGGGCTCGTAGTCCTGCTTCTCATCGTAGGGAACGTAAACAGCGTTGTAAGCGTTCTTGTTGGCTTCGCTGTTGGGGCTCCAGTTGGGCTTGTTGGCGGGGTCGGGTACCATGTAGTTGGTATCGCCGTCAACATAGAACCAGTACTGGTTTGCACCTGCTGCCAGAGGTACTTCGTAGTACCACAGGCCGTCTTCGATCTCTTCCATGGGAGCGGTGAAGCCTGCTGCACGCATGAGACCGGGCTTGTACTCGAAGGGAGTGTACTCGGTGGTGTCGGTGCGGTCAGCATCGTTTCTCAGACCGATGTCGCCTGCGAAGGTAACTTCGATAGCTTCAGCGTTCTCATACAGGAACTTAACGGTGTAGCCGGTGGGGGATTCGGGATCCTTGATGACGTTCGGGCCAAGCTGCAGCTCGGGTTCTTCGGGTACGTAGTCGGGATCAGCTGCGCCGCAGACGGAGCAGATGCCGTCAACGAAGTCGTGGCCAAGGGCTGCAACTTCGTCAGCAACATAGCTGTCGCCGCACTTGGAGCAGGTGTAGGTGGTGAAGCCAGCCTCGGTGCAGGTGGGCTCGGTAACAACTGCTTCGTATTCGTGTGCGCATTCGGGCTGGACAGGAGCACCTTCGCCGAAGGTCAGGGAATCCAGCAGGAATTCGTAGCCGGTGGTCATGCCGGTGTAGGCGTCGATGATGATGGAGTCAGCTTCGATGCCGGTGGTAGCATAGGAGAACATTTCGGTGAAGTCAACACCGTCAGCGCTGCGGTAGCAGGTGTAGGTGGTGCCTTCCTTGACAATGCGCCAGTAGTAGGTACCGTCGCTTGCCAGGCCGGGAGCGGAGTTCAGGTCAGCGCTGTCAGCGGTGATAGCACCGTCAACACGCAGGAAGTTCTGCATTGCGCCGTCGCCGCCGCGGATGCCTGCCAGGTTCTGGAAGTCATCGCCCTGAGCGGCATAGAAGCCGAAGAACTGATAGTAGCCGTTGGCAGCTGCAGCCTGGCTGAAGTTGAACTTCAGGGTTGCAGTCCAGTCGCCTTCCACGGGAACCTTGACAGCGTCAACGGGTTCGCCAGCGGTGACCTGGCCGTTGCAGTCTTCGAATGCTGCGGTGGTGGTGATCATGTACAGGCCTTCGCCTTCGCGGATAGCGGAGGAAGCCTGGTTCAGGATCTCGAACTTGGGAGCTTCAGCGGGATCGGTGAAGTCGATGGATTCGGGGCCAGCAACTTCGAAGTCGATGGAGTCTACGAGGAATTCGTAGCCTTCGGTCATGCCGGTGTAGGCGTCGATGATGAGCTTGTTGGCAGCGATGCCAGTCTCTTCATACTTGAACATTTCGGTGAAGGTTTCGCCGTCTTCACTGCGCAGGCAGGTGTAGGTGGTGCCTTCCTTCACAATGCGCCAGTAGTAGGTGCCGTTGGAGGCCAGGCCGGGAGCGGAGTTCAGATCGGAGCTGTCAGCGGTTACGGAACCGTCAACACGCAGGAAGTTCTGGAATGCGCCGTCGCCGCCGCGGATACCAGCCATATTCTGGTAATCATCGCCTTCAGCTGCATAGAAGCCGAAGAACTGATAGTAGCCGTTGGCTGCGCTGGCGGTGCTGAAGTCGAACTTCATGGTTGCAGTCCAGTCGCCCTTGACGGGGATGGCAACAACGTCTCTGGGTTCGAAGGTAGCGATCTGGCCGTTGCATTCTTCGAATGCTTCAGCAGTGGTGACCAGGTAGAGGCCTTCGCCGTCGCGGATTTCGGTAACGGTCTGGTTGTCGACAGTGTATCTGCCGGAGGAAGCGGGCTTGGTGAAGTCGATGTCGGACATATCGACCTTGCCGGTGGCCATGATGGTTTCGGTGTAGCTATCGCCGCAGCGTTCGCAGGTGTAGAGTCTTACACCGTCGGTGGTAGCGGTGGGTTCCTTGGTGACAACGCCGTCATCATAGTCGTGGCCCAGAGCGGGAACGATGGTGGTCTTCACTTCTTCGCCGCACTTGGAGCAGGTGTTCAGGGTGTAGCCGTCCTCGGTGCAGGTGGGAGCAACGACAACGGATTCATAGTCGTGGTCGCAATCGCCGCCGGTGCCCAGCACCTTAACGGTTGCAACTGCGGATGCGGTGGCATTGCCATCATCAACGGTGATGGTCAGGTCAACGGTCTTGTCGCTGCCGCTGGGCAGGACGGTGCCGTCGTTGGCGATAACGCCGGGGTTGCTGGATTCTACGCTTACAGTGTAGCCCTTGGGAGCTGCAGCGAAGGTGATGTTGTCGGAAACTTCTGCGGGAACTGCTGCTGCAATGTAGTCAGCGGCGTTCTGAGCTGCCCAGGTGAACATGCCGGAGAAGTCGGGCTGCAGGCCGTCGCGGGCTGCAACGTAGACATACTCGAACTGAACGTCGATTGCGCTGCCGGACTGGTTCATGGAAGCGAACATACCCAGCTTGGGGTTGGTGTAGTCAACACCGGATGCGGAGTATACTTCAGTGTAGGAGGTGCCGTCCTGGCTGAATGCGCCAGTGTACTTGTCGCCGTCCTTCTTGATCTTGAAGTACATGGTCAGGGAGTTGTCGGCTGCAGCCTGAACCTGAGTGGTGCCTGCTGCGGAGAAGCTGCCGTTGGTCTCTCTGCCGGGTTCAACGATCAGGTTGCCGCTGGTGTTCTGGCAGTTCAGGCGGATGTAGTTGTTTTCATCCTGCCATACCAGGAACATAGCCTGCTGGTAGTTAGCGGTGGGACGTACAGGATATACGACCTTGGCAACAACTTCCCAGTTACTCAGAGCGGAAGTGACGAAAGCGTTCTTCCAGCCGGAGCCGTCCTGATAGATGTCATTGCGCTGGGTGGGCATGATGATACCCTTGCCCTGCTCGACGCTGAAGGCAGTCTCATCCTTGTTCAGGACTTCCCACAGACCTTCGTCGTAGCTGCCGTCTGCGAAGTAATCGTTGACAGGAGCATGGTCGAAGCGGACAGTGTAAGTGGTGCTGGAAGCTTCGGAGAAGACGTTGATGACAGCTGCGCCGAAGACGGTTTCAGCCTGAGTGATCTCGATGGTGAGAGATTCGTCAGCGGTAGCGGTGACAACGGGAGCAGATTCTGCATCCAGAGCCACAGCGCTGGAGTAGTTGAACTTTTCGGGGTTGAAGTCGCCCAGAGCCACGCCGTCCAGAGCAATGCCGGTCAGACGAGGATAGAGCAGGTTGACGTTGAAGATGTTGAGGCCGTCGAAGGTGGCGGTGAGGCCTTCACCGATGGCAACGACACCAACCTGGGGATATGCCAGATTTGCAGTAGCAGTGTTGGCAAATTCGGTCCAGATTTCGCCGTCGAAGGAATAACGGAAGATGTACTTGTTGGCCTGCTTGACGATCTGCAGGGACAGTTCAGCAGCTTCAGCGGAAACGGTCAGACGGTTGACCTGGCTGCGTGCGCCGCCTTCTACCTTGTAAGCAGTGAGGTAACGGGTGGAGCCGCCTTCGTATACCAGCTGGAGGTTATCACCAACGGTATCCATGACGATCATACCAGCCTGCTGACCTGCAGCGGGAGCTGCGGACAGGGAGATGTTGGTCTGAGCGACCCATTCGCCGTTTGCGGGCTGGGTGTAGATGTTCTTTGCGGTGCCATCAATGATGGTGCCGTCCTCGCCAACGATGGTCAGGCCATCATCGCCGAAGGAAGCGTTGTCGGAGCCGTTCAGAACGGTCCAGTTCTTGTCCTGTGCTGCTGCCCAGCCGTCTGCGAAGTCGGTGGCAACGGGAGCACCGGCGATACCGATACGGTATACATCGTACTGGTTTGCGGATTCACATACTGCAGTAATAGTGGCAACACCGGGGATGCCGTCGAACTGTTCAATAGTGACTTCCAGATCGGGATCTTCGTTGATAACGCCAACAACGGGAACCTTGTCGAAATCAGCAATGTCCAGAGTGTAAGCGTGCTTGTCGCGGGCGAAGCCCTTCAGGGGCTGGCCGTCGATGGTGATGTTTTCCAGGTAGGAGTTACCCATGACATAGATAACTTCTTCGCCGGTAACGGTGACATCGTTGTAGGTAACGGTTGCAGTGATGGTTGCAACGCCGGGGCCTACGGTTCTCAGCTTGTTGTCTTCAACCTTGACAACGCTGGGACGGTTGGAGCTATAGGTCACTTCCATGCCTTCGGGCAGCGGGGTGGACTTCAGGCTCTTAACCAGGCTCTTCTGGTTGGCAATGATGTAGCCGTAGATGGACTCATCGTTCATGGAGACGGTGAGCTGGGGGTTGATTTCCTTGTTCTTGTCGTAAATCAGACGCTCTTCGATGCCGTTCTCGGAGTCACCAGCCTGGTTGGCCTTCATGGTGACAACAGCGGGATAGATATCCATTGCGCCGGAAACGGTGAAGTCAGCGGTCAGGTTAGCTTCGGCACTGTTGGTACCGACCTGAACCTGGTACAGACCAGTGTCAACTGCGAAGCAGTCATCTTCTTCGCTATAGAAAGCGAGGTCGGGAATGGCAACTTCCATTTCCACGGTCTTGGTTTCGCCGGGCTGGAGTTCGATCTTTTCGAAGCCCTTCAGCTGGCGGATGGGGCGCTGGAGTTCAGCGGGTGCTTCGGGCTGAGCGATGTAGAGCTGGGTGGTTTCCTTACCAGCTACGTCGCCGGTGTTGGTGACGTCGAAGGAAGCCTTAACGGTTTCGTTTGCGTCGTAGGAAGTCTTGTCGATCTTCAGGTTGGAGTACTCGAAGGTGGTGTAGCTCAGGCCATAGCCGAAGGGATAGCTGGGAGCATGCTCACCGTTGTAGTACATGTAGGTACGGCCGTTCTTGCCTTCGGAGGGCAGCAGATCGTAGTCGGTGACAGCGGGAACGTCGGATTCGCCGGTGTCGTTGACTTCGCGATACCAGGTATCGGTGACCTTACCGGAGGGGTTCACGCCTGCCATGACAGCGCCGAAGCCGGTCTTCCACTGGCCCTGGAAGCTGGACCACAGGATGGCGTTGACGTCGTTCTGCCAGGTGTGTACGCGCATGGGACCGCAGGTCTCCATGATGGCGATGGTGTTGGGGTTCAGCTTGCCAACATTGGAAATCAGAGTTTCCTGGTTGTTGGGCAGGATGATGCTGGCGCGGTCCTTATCCTCAGCGGAGTAGCCGGAGTCGGTACCGGTGACAACGACTGCCACATCAGCGTTGCGGATGGTCTCTTCGTTGGCAGCGGTGAGGCTGTTGCTGGTGATGTAGGTGAAGGTAACATCGGACTTCTTAGCCTTGATGGCATTGACAATACCTTCCTGGATATTGTCTTCGTTGCCGGATGCCTGGGCATAGAGGCCGGTGTTGCCATTGGTCTGGTAGGAGCCAACGATGACGATGTTGTCAACGCCGTCTTCGGACAGATCCAGGGGCAGTACGCCATTGTTCTGGAGCATGACAACGCCTTCAGCGTTGATGGATTCAACCAGTGCGCGGCGTTCTGCACGCAGAGCGGTGGAGTTGTTCTTACGAGCAGCTGCATCCTGCTTGATCTGGATGTTGCCGTCGAAGTCGCCGGTCTGCATACGAGCAGTCATCAGACGATGAACAGCGATATCCACAGCGTGCTCGGTGAAGACGCCCTTGTCGGTCTCAACAGCTGCTTCCAGCATGGCATCGATCTGAGCATTGTAGTCAGTCTTGAAGCCGCTGGTGCCGGAGCCGCTGGAGGAATGGCCGCCGTTGCATTCCAGGTCTTCGCCGTGGGCCAGAGCGCCGGACAGAGCTTCGATCATGGTGATTTCCTGGCCGGTGTGCTGGTTGGTGTAGTGCAGGTTCTGCATACTTGCAACGGAGTCGCAGTCAGAAGTGATGTAACCCTTCAGACCGTAGATCTGACGGATCAGGGTGTCCATCAGGTAGGAGCTGTAGGAGCTGGGATCGCCGTTGAAGTGGCTGTATGCAGTCATGACGGAGGAAACATTCGCTGCACGAATGATTTCGCCGTAGGGCAGTGCATAGTACTCACGGAGCATACGCAGGCTGGAGACAGCGCCGTTTCTCAGACGACCGGTGGGGTCAGAGCTGTTCTTGCCTTCGTTGTTGTTAGCAACGTAGTGCTTGATGGTGGTGTGCAGGTTGTAGTAACCATCGGGGTCAACCATGGTGCCGTCGTCGTTTCTGCCTTCAGCGCCGAGAACCCACTGGGTGCCGAACACGGTGGTCAGCAGCACGTCTTCGGAGTAGGACTCTTCGTTGCGGCCCCAACGGGGGTCACGGTGCATGTTGATGGTGGGGGAGTAGAAGTTCAGGTTGGTAGAGCCGCCTTCGCGAACTTCCTGTGCAATGTTGGTAGCCTCAGCACGGTACAGCTCGGGGTTCCAGGTGGAAGCCACGGTGGTGTTCTGAGGATAGTTAACGCCGCCGCGAGTGCCGTGGAGCATTTCGGACCACCAGGTGTATCTGGGAAGATCCTTGGTGCCGGGCACATTCAGAGCGCCGCCGCCCAGCTGGGAAGCGGAGATGGCTGCGGTGTTGTTGATGAGCTGGCCAGCCTTCTGCTTTGCAGTCATACGGGCGACCAGGTCAGCTGCACGTTCCTCGAAGGAGAGTGCAGTGTTTTCGTACATGGGGATGGACGTATCAATGGCATCTTCTGCCACTACAGCTACGTCATCTGCTGCCAGAGATACTGCCGGGAGCATGCCCAGGAGCATCACCAGACACAGCAGCCATGCAATACTGCGAGTGAAAGTTTTCATAATGTTCCTCCTTAAAAATTTTGAGTGTGTTTGCGCGAATGTTGCTTCTGCGAAGCGGTTTTTCACCTTCCCTTCTCTTATTTGCCCGGATGACGGCCCGACGCGCCGCTTACCCGGGACTTGGTTCAATCTTTTACAATCTCGTATGGCCAGTCACTCAGGCCGCCGAGGTTATAAACGGAATAGTAGCCCATTTCCGCTGCCTGCTCCGTTGCCTTCTGGGAGCGCATACCGGAGGCGCAGTAGAAAATGATCTCAGTATAGTAATCAGGCACCAGCTCAGGCAGACGCTCTGCCACCTCTGCCAGAGGTACATGGATGCTGCCGGGGATATAGCCATCCGCCGCCAGCTCATCCGCCTCGCGGACATCGATGAGAACAGCACCACGCTGCTCCATGTCGGCCCGGGCCTGCTCTGCGCCGATCTTATCCTGACGAATCAGGCGGCTGTCCAGCACGCGGCAGTAGAAGTCCTCGCCGCACACCAGAACGCCTTCCTGCCCGGCAGCGGCTGCCCACAGGTCGTTATCCACATCCAGATCCTTTTCCTCGTTGCACACCACGCAGTCGGTGATATTGAGGATGCGGCCGCCGTTCATCACGCCCACGATCTGATCGATGCTGAAGCAGATGTCGTTGACCTGCATATCCTGCTCCGGATTCAGGGGTTCGCCATTGACCTCTGTGAGTTCCTTGGACATCCACACATCCCCCAGTTCCGTGAACATGATCAGGGGGGTGTTGGGGTTTTCCTCATGATGGCCCAGAACGAAGACGGTACCGCCCGCGCTCACCGCCTTGCTGAACACATAGCGGGGATACAGACCATCGTAGAATTCATTAAAATTGTACTGGGTCCAGTTCATGCCGTCGGCAGCGATGTACACATCCGTCTGGGCGGTGATGGCTGCCACGCAGTAGTTGGTGGCCACCAGACTGATGATTTCGTTTTCGCTGTCCATCTGAATGGGCTCCCAGCCGCCGGGATTCTGGCGGTAGATGATGCCGCCCTCTCCTGCTGCGAACACCGCATCCCGATAGAAGGCTACGGCATTCAGGTCGCCCGTAGCACCTGTTTCCAGCTTCTCAAAGCTCTTGCCGCCGTCCTGGGACAGGAGCAGGGTGCCGTTGGTGCCACTCAGAAGGATGCGGCTGCCATCCAGAAAAATATTGGTCAGGTCTTCCGTGGTGCCGCAGTCAAGGCTTGTGACCTCACCGGCTGCACTGATGGCATCCAGCCGACCGCCGGTGCCGCAGGCGAGGAAGCCATCTCCCATGGGCACGGCACAAAGATAACCCTCTGCCCGCTGAGTGATCACAGGCTCCTCCGGCTTGTTTGCCGGTTCTTCTTCGATGGATACCATATCGCATCCAACGCAGCCGAAGAGCAGGGCGACTATCACAGCGCACAGCAGGGTACGAAACAGAATGTGCTTTTTCATCATTTTTCCGGATCCTTTCTGCAGGGGCCTTTATCCGGCACATCCCGCCGGATCTTCTGGGCATAGTTACTATATATTTTAGCTTGTCAGACTGGAAATTTCAAGGTGTTTTCCAAAAATATAAAAAATCTATATTCTGCTGCATTCTTGCCGGGATGTTTTATGGAGATTTATAGTAGAACTGTCATAGTGCAAAAAAGCGTCAGAAGGACGAATTTTTTCCATCCTTCTGACCGCAAAAAGAAGGGCCATACGAAAACCGACCCATCCTGAGAGGATGGGCCGGTATGCCTTATGAAGCTGATTTTTCCTGCAGCGCAGGCAATGGAATTAAGCTTCCCAGACGCGGAGCATGGTCCAGGTTCTGGCGGGGATGGTAACGGGAGCAGCGGGATCTACTGCAGCGGTGCTGAGCTCCAGACCCTTCAGCAGGGTCTGCTCTGCACGGGCGGCGCTGAAGTCTTCTGCTGCCAAGGACAGGGAAACATCTTCCGTGCCACGGTTGACCAGGAAGACGGAGATGCTGCCGTCGGCCATCTGGACAGCGGAGCTGTCGATGCAGGGAACATCCTTGCGGATGGCGCAGTCATAGGTGGGGCCGCACAGCTCGGTCTGCAGGGAGACGCCGCGACCATAGCGGGATGCGCAGAGGTAGGGGAAGTAGATGGACTGGACCCATGCTTTGCCGCCGGGTTCGGTCATGATGGGAGCGATGACATTGACCAGCTGAGCCAGGCAGGAGATCTTGATGGTGTCGGCATTGCGCAGCAGGGTGTTGAGCATGCAGCCCACCACCAGAGCGTCCACATCGTCATAGGCTTCTTCTTCCAGAGGTCTGGGGAAGGTCCAGTGGGGAGGCTCCGGGCATTCCTTCTTGAAGTGGTACCAGACATTCCATTCGTCGAAGGAGAGGTAAATATCATGATCGCCGTTCTGTTCCTTCTTGGCTTCGGCGCAGATGGCAGCGACTTCTTTGATCATTTCTTCCGTCTCCAGGCTTCTTGCCAGGAAGGAGGGACGATCTTCATCGTTGTCGTTGAAGTACTGATGCAGGGACAGATAGTTGACATAGGGATAGCAGTGCTTCAGCACGGTCTTTTCCCACATGCCGAAGGTGGGCATTTCCTTGAAGGAGCTGCCGCAGGCCACCAGCTCGATGGAGGGATCCATCCACTTCATCATCTTGGCGGTTTCGCAGGCCACGCGGCCGTATTCTTCCGCGGTCTTGGCGCAGATCTGCCAGGGGCCGTCCATTTCGTTGCCCAGGCACCAGAGCTTGACATTGTAGGGCTCTTCGCGGCCGTTCTTGCGGCGCTTGTCAGCATAGAGGGTGGGGAGGGTGCCGTTGCAGTATTCCAGCAGGTTGGCAGCATCCTGGGGAGTGCCGGTGCCAAGGTTGACGCCGATCATGGGGGAGATGCCAATGCTCTCGCACCACTGCAGGAATTCATCGGTGCCTACCTGATTGGGCTCCAGTGCAAACCATGCCAGGTCAGCACGGGTAGGACGCTGATCCTTGGGGCCAATGCCATCTTCCCAGCGATAGCCGGAGAGGAAGTTGCCGCCGGGATAGCGGATATGGGACAGGTTCAGGGGGGCAATCAGGTCCTTCACGTCCTGACGGAAGCCCTGTTCGTCAGCGGTGGGATGGTCGGGCTCATAGATGCCGGTATAGACGGCGCGGCCCATATGCTCAATAAAGGAGCTGAACACGCGGTCATCCACCGGGGCAATTGTGCGCTTGGGGGAGAGGGTGAGCTTTGCATTCTGAGACATAATGATTCCTCCTATGTTGATTCCTCCGGTATTCATCCGGACGCCCGCTTACGCCGGAGCGGTCCGGTGTTGCGACGGGATTGGGGACAAATGATTCTGTCGGAAAATCCGACATGAAGCAATTATATTATATAAGAAGCAGCGGCACATTGCAAGGAGATGTCGAGGCAAATTGCTTGTAACAAGGGAAAATGTGTGATAAAATATCATATCATCCCATATCATGGAGGTGGTCTGCATGCAGACCCTGCTGCACATCTGCTGTGCCCCCTGCTCAAACATGTGCATTGAGACCCTGCGAGGCGAGGGCATAGAGCCGGTGGGTTACTGGTATAACCCCAACATTCACCCCTTTACCGAATATCGCACCCGCCGCAACTGCCTGCGGGAATATGCCGATACCATCGGCATGCAGCTCATCGAGCGGAACGACTATGGCCTTCGCCCCTTTGTGCGGGCGGTGGCGGAGGATATCCCAGGCCGCTGCGTCACCTGCTATACCATGCGCTTTGAAGCGGCGGCAGCTGAGGCTGCGGAAAAGGGCTTTGATTCCTTTACCTCTTCCCTGTTCATCTCCCCCTATCAGAACCATGAGCTAATGCGGGAATGTGCCGAGCGGGCGGCGATGGCCCACGGCGTACAGTTCCTCTACCGGGACTTCCGTCCCTATTTCCGGGAGGGACAGGCAAAAGCCCGGGAACTGGGCTTCTACATGCAAAAATACTGCGGCTGCGTCTTCTCCGAAGAAGAGCGCTACCTCAAACCCAATAAAATTCTCCCCTGAAAGGAGGTTACGCCATGGACAAACGGGAGCATCATAAGCGGAAGGACCGAAGCGATACCATCTGGACTTTTATCATCATCGGCACCTTCCTGGCGATATGGCCCGTTGGTCTGGTGCTAGCCATCCTAAAATACAAGCATCTTTTGCCCCCCATCGGCATGAATCTTCCCGCTGGTGGGAAAGAACCCTGGCGGGAAGCACAGGCAAAGCAGACCGCCCAGGAAGAAACTCACAATGAAGACCCGCAGCCCCAGAGCACACAGGAGCAGGGGCTGTAGCCAATCCGGAAGGTTGGCCTCCATTGAAAACTGACCGTCGGAAGGGATACGATATGAAACATCAAGCCATCATCTGGGATCTGGACGGCACCCTGCTGGATACCCTGCAGGATCTGACCGCCAGCGTCAATGCAGCCCTGCAGACCCAGGGCTGCCCAAAGCGCACCCTGGAAGAGGTTCGCAGCTTCGTGGGCAACGGGGTACGGAATCTGATGCTACGGGCAATGCCGGAGGGGCGGGAAGACCTGGACTTTGAAGCCCTGTTCCGGGCATTCCGTGCCCACTATGCCGAGCATGATAACGACGCCACTGCCCCCTATCCCGGGGTGATGCCCCTGCTGCAGGCCCTTCACGCAAAAGGGATCGCCATGGCGGTGGTATCCAACAAGCTGGATCGCGCAGTGAAGAAGCTGTGCGCCGCGCATTTTGGCGGAATGATCCCCGTGGCCATCGGTGATCGGGAGGGGGTACCCCGCAAGCCCGCACCGGACAGCGTATTGGAGGCAATGGAGCTGCTGGGTGCTGCCGATGCGATCTACATCGGCGACAGCGAAGTGGACATTGCCACGGCAAAAAATGCCGGCCTGCCCTGCATCTGCGTGAGCTGGGGCTTCCGACCGGAGGAAGCACTGCGCGCAGCAGGAGCAGAGGAAATTGCACCGAATGCAGACGCCCTGATGGCGCTGCTGGACAGGAGGATTGCCCCATGAATTGTCTCAGATGCGGCAGAACTGTGCCGGATCAGGTATTATTGTGCCCCACCTGCCTGACCGAGAAGGATGCCCCGGTGCGGGCAGAGCGGGAGCTTTTGCAGGAGGATCTGCAGAAGGAGCAGATCAAAACCCTGCGCAGAAAGCTCAGGGGGCTTCGGCGCAGCCTTGCCCTTTTTGTCTTGCTGGCCATTGCCGCCACAGTGATGCTTGCGGGGCAGTGGTATTACATGGAGCAGCAAAGCGACCGCATCGCCTCCCAAACCTCCCGCATCAACTCTCTGGAAACCGCCATGCAGGAGACCCGCAGCGAACTGGAGCAGGCCAACGCCCTGAATGACAGCATGAAAAATGCCCTCTCCGATGCACAGCAGAAGCTGGACATGTATCAGGAAATTACCGGCCTCACCCCCGAGGAAGCAGCCGATTCCACTCTCGTGACGGAATAATACCGTAGGATACATCGCAGAGACTATAGTATGAATGTAGGGGCGTGCACAAGGTGAATTGCCCTGAAGGGGCAAGAGAGGGTGGCCTGGGCCATTGCACGCCCGTGAAAGTTGCGAATTCGCCGGTAGTCTCGACATAAAACGAACATTTCCTGCCGGGCGACCACAGGTCGCCCTACATCCACAGAAGCAAATGCTCTGTATTCCCCAACCCATAACAGGAGGAAACCTTGGATACCTCTCAGATTTTTTCTCAGATGATCATCCTGTTTGCCATCATCGCCATCGGGTTTATTGCGGCGAAGGCCCGGATCCTCACGGCGGAGTCCAACCGGCATATGGCAAACCTTGTTTTGTACATAACCAACCCCTGCACTATTCTCTACAGTGTGCTCAGCGGCGAAGCCTCCCTGACCATCCGGGAGCTGCTGCTTCTGACCGCCATTGCCCTGTGCTTCTTTCTGGCGCTGATTGCTCTGGCTTATTTTGTGCCGAAGCTGCTTCGGGTCGCCCCGGACCATGTGGGCATTTTCCGCTTCATGACCGTGTTTTCCAACATCGGCTTCATGGGTTTTCCCGTGGTGCGGTCGGTGTTCGGGCAGGGAGCGGTGTTCTATGCCGCGATTTTTAACCTGTTTTTCCAGTTCTTTGCCTATACCTACGGCATCCGGCAGATTTCCAAAGATCCCCGGGATGGCAGATCCCTCCTGCATACCCTGCTGCAGCCGGTGATCATTTCCTGTCTGATCTCCTATACCATTTATCTCTTCTCCCTGCGGGAGGTCATCACCGCCACGGCGGCGGGTGCGCTCCTGACCCAGGTGCTGGGCATGGTGAACGGTATCACCAGTCCCCTTTGCATGCTGGTCACCGGCGTTGGCCTTGCCATGGTACCCTTCGGGAAAGTATTTTCCAACTGGCGGCTGTATGTGCTGTCTTTGGGCAAGCAGCTTCTGCTGCCCATGGCAGTCTACAGCCTGCTG
>JAZRCV010000192.1:0-1709 GCA_045659925.1 Faecousia sp. | reverse complement strand
GGAACGAGGTGTGCTTCGGTGGTGGTGCACAGCGGGGTGATGGCGGGGGTGGGAGCGCCTGCAACGATGAATGCAGCGTCGATCTTGCCGTCCTTCAGAGCGTCGGTGGAGTCAGCGAAGCTCTGGTACTGGGGGTTGATGTCCTGCTCGGTCAGGCCGGCAGCGGTCAGAACGTCGATGGCATTGAAGTAAACACCGGAACCGGGAGCGCCGATGGAAACGGACTTGCCTGCCAGGTCAGCAACGGACTTGATCTCGGGGTCCATGGTGATAAGCTGAACAGCTTCAGCATACAGACCTGCAACAACGCGGAAGGAATCGATGGCGCCTTCTTCTTCGAAGGAACGGGTGCCTTCCCATGCATATGCCAGAACGTCAGACTGGACAGTGCCCAGCTGATAGTCGCCTGCGTCAATGCTCTGGATGTTGGCCTTGGAGCCGTCGGTGGAAACAACAACCACGTCGATACCGGCATGGTTCTTGATGTACTGGCCGAGAACGCCGCCGTAAGCATAGTAAGTACCAGCAGTACCGCCGGTGCCCATGGTCATCTTGGAGGCGCCGCCGCCGCTGCATGCAACCAGTGACAGGGCCATAGCCAGCACCAGAAGAATGGCAATAATCTTCTTCATAATAATTTTCTCCTTTTTTTGGTTAATATAACAAAGCAATTATACCGGATTTTCCAGTTTCTTTCAAGGAGAAAATATACGCCCTCGATATTTTGTGCAATATGGACATAATTGAGGGAAATGTTCCGGGAATTACCCCGGGAATTTATGCATTTCATCTTTTTGGCGCAGAAATCTGTCTGTATATTGAGAAATCACTGTCTTTCAGAGCGATCAATATTTGACTAAGATTAGGGAAGCATTCGTTTTTATGCAATATACATTGCAAAATGTCGGGCAGAAATGCATATTTTCGCAGGAAATTTCTCTTGTGTTCTTACGAACTTGCGTTGCAGCTGCTTCTATGCATGTATGGGCGAGCATTGGGCGCCCGGTTCCCACAAAAAAGTCGCCCTCCGAAAGAATCGGAGGGCGATTTTTATAGAATTTGGTTGGCTACCGATTGTCTGCCGTAAAATTATTTCTCAAGGTAGGCAGAGGGAGCGGGAGCAACACCCATCTTCAGTTCGATGGCATTGATCACGAAGAAGGTGATGACGCCGATGGCGCAGCCGAAGACAACGGGCAGGATGCCATACAGGAAAGCGCCCTTGGACAGGATCTGCCATACAATGAAGCCGATGGTACCGGTGATGATGGACCAGATACCGGCATTCTTGGTGACCTTTTCGATCATCATGCCCAGACCGTAAGCTGCGAAGGGGCCTGCGCAGCGGATGCCGAAGGCGAAGGTGTTCATAGAAACGATGTCGATGCCGAACAGAGAGATCAGCATGGCAATGATGGCGAAGACGATATTCAGGATACGGGTGACGAGGATGATCTTCTTCTCGCTCATGCCCTTGAAAAGACCGTTGGCAAAGAACAGGTCGTTCATGACAATGGTGGACATGCACAGCAGGTTGGAGTCAGCAGAAGACATGGTTGCGCAGATGATGGCAGCGGAAACCAGGCCGACAATGAACTGCGGAGAGTAAGCAGAGGTAACTGCCATCATGGCGTTGGAGCCGTTCTCAGCCAGGCCGGGCAGGGCGCTCTGCACGGACAGAGCAGCCAGACCCAGAAGGGTGGGGAACA
>JAZRCV010000191.1:0-31247 GCA_045659925.1 Faecousia sp. | reverse complement strand
GGGGAACTGGCAAAGGCAGACCCAGCGGTGCTATGCAAGCGCCTGTACAAGCCGGGAAAGACCCTCTGGCACTATGCCAACGGCCGCTGTGCCGAGCTGGTTACTCCCATTGCCCCGGATAATAAGGGCTACGGAAATTCCATGACAATTCCCTTTGATGTTACAGATTCCGATACGGCACATCAGGTTTTGCTTTCCCTTTGTGAGACGGTGGGTATGCGGATGCGGCAGGATGGAAAAGCAGGCGCCTGCATCACGGTACGGCTTCGCACCAATCAGTTTCAGGACAGCACCCATCAGCGGCAGCTTCACGGCGCCACGGATGTGACGCAGGAGATCTACAGGGCCGCCTGTATGGCCTTTGATGAGGCGTGGGATGCAAAGACCCCGCTGCGGCAGCTTGGGGTGCAGGTGACGAAGATCACCGGAGAATGCTACCGCCAGTATGATTTTCTGAGTGGCTTCAGCCCGGAACAAGCGGATCGCCGTGCAAGGATCGACAATGCCATCGACGGCATCCGGGAGAAATACGGCGAGGATGCGATTCTCCGGGCAAGATTTGTGGGAAGCGAGCTGACCGCCATGGGCGGCGGCCTGTCCAAACACCGCCGCACCGGTATTACAAAACCACTGGGGGCAGAATGCTGATACTTGCGAAGGATCCACGGTTATGCTATCATAAGAAAAAAGAAACAAGGAGAGATCGTCATGAAACGATGGATCGCACTGCTGGCGGCACTGGTCATGCTCTTTACCATGAGTGCCTGTTCCGCTGAAGAACTGCTGGATACCACATTGCAGATCATGGAAGAGGTCAGCATAGAGGAAGATATTCTGTCAGAAGAACTCCCGGAGGAAAACTTTACGGAGCTTCCCGAGGAAGATGCCGAGGCTGTCTGGGAAGAAGAATCTGCCGAGATCGTCTATCCGGAAGAGGAACCCAGTACATCGTCTTCTGCCATTGCCGAGGACGGCACATACACCCACAAGGATGATGTTGCCCTCTATATTTACACCTATGGTGAACTGCCGGACAACTTCATGACGAAGAACGAGGCAAGAGATCTGGGCTGGCCCGGCGGCAGCCTTGAGGACTATGCGCCGGGTATGTGCATCGGTGGAGACCGCTTTGGCAACTACGAAGGCCTGCTTCCCGAGGCGCAGGGCCGCACCTATACCGAGTGCGACATTGATACCCTTGGGGCTGACAGCCGGGGTGCAAAACGCATCGTCTTCTCCAACGACGGCCTGATCTATTACACAGAAGATCACTATGAAAGCTTTGAACTGCTCTATGGAACTCCTTGAAAGAACATTGGATTGCACGCAGCTTGACACCCTTTCGTTGCTTCATGAAGCATTGCGGGCGCTTCTGCCGCTGCCTTCCCACTACGGAGAGAACTTTGACGCCCTCTACGATTGCCTGACGGAGCTTTCCCATCCCGTTCGATTGGAAGTTCAAAATCTATCCCAAAGCGCTCTGGGCAGGGCTGCAGGGGTTCTGAGAAGAGTTCTTGCGGATGCCGAACGGAACAATCCCAATTTTGATGTGGTTTTTACAGAAACATCGCAATAAAACACTGCGGAGCAGTCTCCCGAAGGAGGCTGCTCCGCTTTGTATGTGGGATGTATTGAACTTAGATTTCCACGGTCCAGCCCTTGGTGTCCTCGAGCTTGCCCCACTGGATGCCGGTGAGGGTATCGTACAGCTTCTGGGTCAGAGCGCCGATCTTGCCGTCGGAGATGTAGGCAGTTTCATCCTGCCAACGCAGTTCCTTGACGGGAGAGACAACGGCTGCGGTGCCGGTGCCGAAGACTTCTTCCAGCTTGCCTTCTCTGGCGGCTGCCATGACATCAGCAATGGCCAGCTTGCCTTCGATGACTTCATAGCCCCAATCCTTGCACAGCTCAATGATGCTGCGGCGGGTAACGCCGGGAAGGACGGTGCCGGTGGTGGCTGCGGTGTAGAGCTTGCCGTCGATCTTGAACATAATGTTCATTGCGCCGACTTCTTCTACATACTTCTTCTCAATGCCATCGAGCCACAGAACCTGGGAGAAGCCCAGCTTTTCAGCCTGCTCGCCGGCCTTGATGGAAGCTGCGTAGTTGCCGCCGCACTTGGCAAAGCCGGTCAGACCGGGGGCGGCGCGGATGTATTCGTCTTCTACATAGATACGAACCGGGTTGAGGCCCTCGGCATAGTAAGCGCCGGAGGGAGCGGTGATGATGCAGAAGGTATAGTGCTTGGAAGCATGAACGCCCAGACCCACATCCGTTGCGAAGATGAAGGGACGGATGTACAGGGAGGTGCCGTCGAGATGGGGAACCCAGTCACGGTCCACATCTACCAGAGTGCGGACAGCCTGCACAAACAGCTCAGGATCAATGGGGGGGATGCAAAGACGCTCAGCAGAGGTGTTCATACGCTCTGCATTGCATTCCGGACGGAACAGCAGGATCTTATCGTCGGCGGTGCGGTAGGCCTTCAGACCTTCAAAGATCTCCTGTGCGTAGTGCAGGACGACGCAAGCGGGATCCATCTGGAAGGGCTGGTAGGGGATAACGCGGGCGTCATGCCAGCCGATGCCGTCGGTGTAGTCCATCACGAACATATGGTCCGTAAACTGCTTTGCAAAGCCCAGCTTGCTTTCGTCAGTGGGCAGGGGCTTGGGATTGGTAGTACGGGTAATGGAAATTTGATATGCCATGATATGTGCCTCCTTCAGAGTTTCAAATCCGGCCAGAGGTCGGGAAAATTAATATTCCATGCCGGCCTTCAGGGCCTTCATGTTGGCGTCAAAGAGGTTGGCCTTGCGGGCGGGGATAACCTTATGCAGGGTTGCTTCCAGGCTATCCACCTTGACGCAGCCGGTCTTGGCGATCAGAGCGCCCAGAAGAATCATGTTTGCCAGAGTGGGCATGCCCATCTCATTTGCCATCTGGGTAGCGGGGACATAGTAGGCGTCCACATCGGTGCGCTCTACCTTCTTTGCGATGAGAGAAGAGTCCACAAAGATCTTGCCGCCGGGAACCACAGCATTTTCATACTTTTCCAGAGACGGATTGTTCATGACCATCAGGATATCGGGCTTCTGCACGATGGGAGAGCCAACGGGGATATCGCTGAGGATAACATTACAGTTTGCGGTGCCACCGCGCATTTCCGGGCCGTAGGAGGGCAGCCAGCTCAGTTCGCGGCCTTCAATGAGGCCAGCATAAGCCAGAACCTTACCGGAGAAGAGAAGACCCTGTCCGCCGAAACCGGCGATGATGATTTGATTCTCAGCCATGATTAGTCCTCCTTATCGCGGTAAACACCCAGGGGATACTGGGGGATCATTGCTTCGTCAATCCATTCCAGCGCCTTCTTCGGCGTCATACCCCAGTTGGTGGGGCAGGTGGACAGCACTTCAACGAGGGAGAAGCCCTTGCCATCGATCTGGTTCTGGAAAGCCTTCTTGATGGCCTTCTTGGCACGGTTGACACTCTTAACGTTGTTTACGGTAACACGCTCGAGGTATGCGGGGCCGTCCAGAGTGCTGAGCATCTCGCAAACGCGGATGGGGTAGCCCTGGGTAGCGGCATCACGGCCATAGGGAGAGGTCTGGGTGACCTGACCAAGCAGGGAAGTGGGGGCCATCTGGCCGCCGGTCATGCCATAGATGGCATTGTTGATGAAGATCACGGTGATGTTTTCGCCTCTGGCAGCGGCGTGTACGGTTTCGCACATACCGATGGAAGCCAGGTCGCCGTCACCCTGTTAGGTGAATACGATGTTTTCGGGCATAGAGCGCTTAACACCGGTGGCAACAGCGGGAGCTCTGCCGTGGGCAGCCTCGATCATGTCGCAGGCGAAGTAGTCATATGCCATAACGGAGCAGCCAACGGGGGCAACGCCGATGGTTTTGCCTTCAATGCCCAGTTCGTCCAGGCATTCTGCTACCAGACGGTGAACGATACCGTGGGTGCAGCCGGGGCAGTAGTGAAGAACGGCATCTGTCAATGCCTTGGGTTTCTGAAATACGACCATTATGCCTGACCTCCTTGTTCATTTGCTTTCTTAATGGCTTCCAGAACCTCATCCGGGGTCTGGATCATGCCGCCAACGCGGTTGCACAGAGCAACGGGCTTGCTGCAGCGGATGGCAAGCTCCACATCCTCGCGCATCTGGCCCATGTTGAGCTCGACGCACAGGAAGCTCTTGACTTTCTCAGCAGCGGCCTGCATGGCCTTGGTGGGGAAGGGCCACAGGGTGATGGGACGGATCATACCCACCTTGATGCCCTGTGCGCGGGCTTCCATAATGGCATTGCGGGAAACTCTTGCGGTGATACCGGTGGAAACCACGCAAACTTCTGCGTCTTCCATCATGAATTCTTCCCACATAGCTTCCTTTTCTTCGATCATTGCATAGCGCTGATAGCGCTCAATGTTGGTGCGTTCCAGAGCATCCGGAGAGAGATACAGGGAGTTGACCACATGGTGCTCTCTCTCGCAGTTGGTGCCGGTGGCAGCCCAGCTCTTGGGGGTGGTGTCGATCTCAGTGGGATCGGGCAGGGCAACCGGCTCCATCATCTGGCCCATGGTGCCGTCAGCCAGCAGCATAGCGGGCATACGATACTTTTCGGCCAGTTCAAATGCATGGAGGGTCAGGTCGCACATTTCCTGCACGCTGGCAGGTGCGAATACCAGCACATGGAAGTCACCATGACCGGGGCCGCGGGTAGCCAGGAAGTAGTCGGACTGGGAGGGCTGAATGCCGCCCAGGCCGGGGCCGCCGCGCTGCACGTTCAGGATCAGAGCGGGCAGATCGGAACCTGCGAGGTAGGAAATGCCTTCGCACTTCAGGGCGATTCCGGGGCTGGAGGAGGAGGTCATAACGCGCTTGCCGGTGGCAGCAACGCCGTAAACCATGTTGATGGCAGCGATTTCGCTTTCAGCCTGCAGGAAGGTGCCGCCGATCTTGGGCATCTTCTTGGACATGTAGGCAGCGACTTCGGTCTGCGGGGTGATGGGGTAGCCAAAATAGTGGCGGCAGCCTGCAAGGATGGCAGCCTCGGCAATGGCTTCATTGCCTTTCATAAGTACTTTTTCCTGCATTGTGTGCTCCTTTCTCAACGCTCGACCGTGATGACACAGTCGGGGCACATGGTGGCGCAGAAGGCGCAGCCGATGCACATTTCGGGGTTAGACAGTTCGACGGGTGCGTGGCCCTTCTGGTTCAGCCGGGTTTTGGACAGAGACAGCAGCTGACGGGGACAGGCATCTACGCAAAGGCCGCAGCCCTTGCAGATCTCTTCCTTAAATGTTAATTTCGCCATGGGGTACCTCCGATTTGATTTCGTAATATAGTTTCTGGAGTGAGAGCGGGAAGAGATTCTCCACACGTTCGTCCAGGCTTTGACAAAGGGTATCTTTTGCGCAGGTCATTTTTACGGGCAGACCAGTGGCCCTGCTGAGTTCCTCGGCATAGGCAAGGCTGGCGAGGATGTCCTCCGCCTCGGTCAGGGGGCCGAGATTTGTGTTGTTGACAATGGCGGTGAAGGGAAGGCCGCAGGCGGTTTCGATTTCCTTCATCACTGCCATGGTGTCTGCTACGGTGCGGGTGAGGGGACGGGCCTTGTTCACCACCAGCAGCATTTCATAGTTATTTTCCTCTAAAATTTCCGGTACATAACGGCCCAGGGCCAGTGCTCCCCGGTCGTCTCCGCCGATGTCCAGCACGCCATAACGGCTGCGGTCATCCACCAAGGCGTAGATTTCCTTGGGCATGGCGGGAACATCCAGATTGGAGTTGGCAAATTCCGAGCAGATCAGCTCGATTCCTTCTGCTCTGAGGGCGGCTTCACTGTCCTTGGTGCGGAAATAGGGGTTGACGATATCCAGATCCGCGATGGTGACAGGAAATCCGGCATTTTTAAGATGCCGCGCATAATTCAGGGCAATGTTTGTCTTGCCGCTGCCGTAATGTCCGGCAAAGAGAGTGAGTCTTTTGTAAGTCATAATTACAGCTTATTGCGGATGATCTTTCCGCTTGTGGTCTTGGGAAGGGCATCGCAGAATACCACGATGCGGGGATACTTATAGGGTGCGGTGTGGGTCTTGACGTAGTTCTGAATTTCCTTCTTGAGCTCCTCTGTACCTTCCTTGCCGGGCACCAGAACGATGCTGGCCTTAACCACCTGACCGCGCACTTCATCGGGTGCAGCGGAGACGCCGCATTCCAGAACATAGGGAAGCTCCATGATGGTGCTTTCAATTTCGAACGGCCCAATGCGGTAGCCGGAGGACTTGATAACATCGTCCGCACGGCCAACATCCCAGTAGAAGCCGTCTCCATCCCGCCATGCAATGTCGCCGGTGTGGTAGAAGCCGTCGCACCAGGTCTCGGCGGTCTTTTCCGGGCTCTTGTAGTATTCGTAGGCAAGGCCGCAGGGGATGCCGTTTGCGATGTTGATACAGATCTCGCCGGTGCTGCCGGTGGGAACCTCCTGACCGTCTGGGGTCAGCAGGCGGACATCGTACAGGGGAACAGGCTTGCCCATGGAGCCGATCTTGTGGCTGCCGCCGGTGAGGTTGCCGATGATGAGGGTGGATTCGGACTGACCGAAGCCCTCCATGATCTGCAGGCCGGTGGCCTTTTCGAACTGGCGGTAGACCTCGGGGTTCATGGCCTCACCCGCAATGCTGGCGTGGCGGATAGAACTGAGATCGTACTTGGAAAGATCCTGCTTGATGAGCATCCGGTACATAGTGGGAGGTGCGCAGAATGTGGTAATCTGATACTTCGCAAACATGGGAAGAATCTTATCTGCGTCAAAGCGGTCGAAGTCATAAACAAAGATGGCAGCTTCACACAGCCACTGGCCGTAGATCTTGCCCCAGGAGGACTTCGCCCAACCGGTGTCGGAAATCGTCAGATGCAGGCCGTTGGGATCTACACGGTGCCAGTACTTTGCAGTAATGAAATGACCCAGAGGATATTTATAGTTATGGGCGGCGATCTTGGGATAGCCGGAGGTGCCGGAGGTGAAGAACATCAGCATGGGATCATTGCCGCAGGGAGAATTGTCGCGGCGGCGGAAGCGGCGGCTGAAGAGGGAATACTCTTCATTGAAGTCATGCCAGCCCTCTCTGGGAGCGCCTACGATGATCTTCTTCAGTTCCACACCGGCCTCATGTTCTGCCAGTTCCACCTGATGGGCGGTATCGCCGTCGGCAGTGCAGACGATGGCGCTGACACCGGCGGAGGTGAAGCGGTAGCTGAAGTCATGCTGCACCAGCTGATTGGTGGCAGGGATGGCGATGGCGCCGATCTTGTGCAGGGCCAGAACGCTGAGCCAGTACTGATAGTGGCGCTTGAGCACCAGCATAACCCGGTCGCCCCGTTTGATGCCAAGGGAGGTGAAGTAGTTGGCAGTCTGGGAGGAGCCATCCTTCATATCCTTGAAGGTGAAGCGGCGCTCGGTCATATCGTTGGCAATATGTACCATAGCCAGCTTGTCCGGTTCGCGGCGGCCAAGGGCATCCACCACATCAAAGGCAAAGTTGAATTTATCTTCATTCTGGAAGGAGATGCCGGTGCAAAGGCCGTTGTCATCTTCTTCGGTCTGGATGAAGTCGTTATAAACTCTCTGCTGCTCATCAGCAAGGGTCTGGGACTGGGTAGCAACCGCCTCACTCTGCTGCATTTCTGCAGAAACAGCTTCCTGCGGACGCAGAACAACCGCATAGAACAGGCAGTCTTCGCCGCCTGCAGCCACCATGCCATGGGGAATGCTGCTATCATAGTAGATGCAGTCGCCCTCATGAAGGATCTCGGTATGTTCACCAATCTGTACCTTCAGGCTGCCCTTGATGATCAGGTCGAACTCCTGACCCAGATGGGTGGTGAGTTCAATATCGGAATGGAACGCCTCGTCGCTGTACTTGTTAACAACATACAGAGGGTCGGCAATTCGGTTCTGGAAGCCGGAGGCCATGTTATAGTAAATCATTTCATGGGCCTGCTCGATCTTCTGGCCCATACCTGCGCGGGTTACGGTATAGGAGCGGAGCTTGGGGCTATGGCCTTCGATCAGGTCGGTAACGTCAACGCCGAAGGCAAGGGCGCAGCGATACAGAAATGCAAAGTGCAGATCGCTTTTGCCGCATTCGCAAAGCACATATTCCGCCTCGGTAATGCCGGTGCGCTCGGCCATTTCAGCGGTGGTAAAACCGGTAATCTCGCGAAGTTCGCGGATACGGCCAGCCATTTCCTGTATTTTAAAGTCAAGTCCGGTAAGTTTCATATTCGACATGTATGTTTCCTCCATGATATGAGACGGGCGATATTGCGTGTCGCTATGGCAAAAAAAGCTCGTCTCAAAGATAGATTCTTTGAGACGAGCTGCGATAGCATACCCGCGGTACCACTCAAATTGCACATATCTCACAATATGTACCACCTTATCGGGTTCTGACAAACCCTAAGCACTTACGCAGCTGACGCGGGAGAGTTCTACTTGCTTTCGCTTTCTTCTCTCCGGCTCGGGAGCTACAAATTCCAAACGCTCATTACCGGCTTGCACCAAACGCCGGCTCTCTGAAATGAGACTGTTGGGAAACCTCTCCGTCTTTGCCTTTCTACACCAGAATCATATCATAAATTATATAAAATTGTCAATAGTAAATTAAAGCTTATCTCGCATTAAAGCTTGTTGCGCATGATCTTGCCGCTGATGGTCTTCGGCAGCTCGTCTCTGAATACCACAATACGGGGATACTTGTAAGGTGCGGTATGCAGCTTGACATAGTTCTGGATTTCCTTCTTCAGTTCTTCCGTACCTTCTGTGCCGGGAACCAGAACGATGCTGGCCTTGACTACCTGGCCGCGGACTTCGTCCGGGGCAGCGGAAACGCCGCACTCCAGAACATAGGGAAGCTCCATGATGGTGCTCTCGATCTCGAACGGTCCAATGCGGTAGCCGGAGGACTTGATGACATCATCCGCACGGCCCACATACCAGTAGTAGCCGTCCTCATCACGCCATGCCACGTCACCGGTGTGATACAGGCCATCGTGCCAAGCCTGATGGGTCTTTTCTTCGTCCTGATAATAGCCCTTGAACAGGCCGCAGGGGATCTTGCTGTCGGTATGCACAACGATCTCGCCGTTGACGCCATCGGCAACGGGATTGCCGTCGGGATCCACAAGGTCGACGCCGTAGCCGGGAACAGGCTTGCCCATAGCGCCGGGCTTCAGGGGAGTACCCACAAGGTTTGCGATGGAAAGGGTGGTCTCGGTCTGGCCAAAGCCCTCCGCAACCTCAAGTCCGGTGGCCTTTTTGAACTGATAGAAGACCTCGGGGTTCAGTGCCTCACCCGCAGTGGTGGCATGCTCAATGGAGGACAGGTCGTAACCGGAGAGATCCTGCTTGATGAGCATACGATACATGGTGGGGGGAGCGCAGAAGGTGGTGATATGATGCTTGGCAAACATAGGAAGGATCTTTGCCGCATCAAAGCGATCAAAGTCGTAGGTAAAGACAGCGCCTTCACACAGCCACTGGCCGTAGAGCTTGCCCCACAGGGCCTTGCCCCAGCCGGTTTCGGAGATAGTGAAGTGCAGGCCATCGCGGCGGACAGTGTGCCAGTATTTTGCGGTTACAAAATGGCCCAGAGCATACTTATAGCTGTGCAGGGCGATCTTGGGATAGCCGGTGGTGCCGGAGGTGAAGAACATCAGCATGGGATCATCACCGCTGGGGGAGTTGTCACGGCGGCGGAAGCGGCGGCTGAAGAGGGCATATTCCTCGTCGAAGTCATGCCAGCCTTCTCTCGGCTCACCAACAATGATCTTGGTCAGTTCCATGCCCGCAGACTTTTCGCCCATTTCCACCTGATGGGCAGTATCGCCATCAGAGGTACAGACAATAGCGGTGACGCCTGCTGCCTGGAAGCGGTAGCTGAAGTCATGCTCCACCAGCTGATTGGTGGCGGGGATGGCGATGGCGCCAATCTTATGCAGAGCAAGAATGGAGAACCAGAACTGATAGTGGCGCTTGAGCACCAGCATAACACGGTCGCCCCGCTTGATACCGAGGGAAGTAAAGTAGTTGGCAGCCTGAGAGGAAGCATCCTTCATATCCTTGAAGGTGAAGGTGCGCTCGGTCATATCGTTGGCAATATGAACCATGGCAACCTTCTCAGGTTCCCGGCGGGCAATGCCATCCACAACATCAAATGCAAAGTTGAAGTCGTCGCTGTTCTGGAATTCGATGGACTGCAGGGCGCCGTTCTCATCCTCTTTGGTCTGAATGAACTTTTCGCACAACAGCGGCGGTTCGGACTGCTTGACACGCTGGGGAGTGGGTGTGATCCGTGCATCGGTCTCATTGGTTGCCATGACCATGGCAAGGAATACGCAGTCAGTGCCTTCGGTGGCGATCATACCGTGGGGTGTGGAGCTGTTATAGAAAATGCTGTCGCCTTCATGCAGAATTTCCACATGGTCGCCAATGCGCACCTTCAGCGTACCCTTGATGACCAGGTCAAATTCCTGACCGGCATGGGTAGTGGTGTGGATGGGCTCGTGCTGCAGCGCTTCGGAGTACTCGTAGGTGACCCAATAGGGAGTGGCCAGCTTCTGGCGGAACAGAGCAGCTACGGACTGGATGGTAATACCGTCTTCGCTTGCAGTAACAGGGCCTTTGGACTTTCTGGTGACCGCATAGCTGGACAGCTTTGCAGTGTTGCCTTCCAGAAGTTCCGTCAGTTCCACGCCGAAGGCCATGGCGCACTTATGCATAAATGTAAAGGGAAGGTCCAGACGGCCTGCTTCATACTGAATATAGAGATCCTCGGAAATTTCCGTGCGTTTTGCCATTTCAGCTGTGGAAAAACCGAAAATTTCCCGCATTTCACGAATACGAAGTGCAATATCCAACAGTTGATTATTAACGGCTTCAGTACGCATAATATTACATCCTTTCCATAAAAAAAGCCCGTCCCAAGAATCCTCTTGAGACGGGCTGAATAAACTACCCGCGGTACCACTCAAATTGCGGCTATCTGCCGCCACTTCAGGCCCCAACAGACCCTATCCCTTAACGCGGGAGAACGGAAGCGCCTACTAACCATCGGGGTTCAGCCTTCAGCTCAGAAGTGATGGGTCATGGAGTTTCGTGCTGCCGGTTTTCACCAACCACCGACTCTCTGTGTGCAGTCCGTCCGACCGTCTTCGTCATAGCTCTTTGCGGTATTATATTGCTGCGAATAAATTTACCACACGCTTGCACAAAAGTCAAGCATATTTTCTGCAAGTTTTACGCCTAAATTGCTTTATTTGATTTCTTCCGAAGTTTTTGCGGTATCAATGCCGCCGGCACCAATCAGGCCGAGGCGTTCCGCAGCAGCTTCGCGCATTTTATACTTCAGGATCTTGCCCGCAGCATTCATGGGGAAGCCGGCAACAAATTCAATGTACTTCGGAACCTTATGACGGGCCATAGAGGCGCGGATGTAGGAGAACATTTCCTCCTCCGTCATGGTCATACCCTTCTTGAGGATAATGCAGGCCATGATCTCTTCGCCGTACTTCTTATCCGGCACGCCGATGACCTGAACATCCTGTACTGCCGGGTGGGTGTAGATGAATTCCTCAATCTCCTTGGGGTAGATGTTCTCACCGCCGCGGATGATCATGTCCTTGAGGCGTCCAGTGATGCGGTAGTTGCCGTCGGCATCGCGGCAGGCAAGGTCGCCGGAGTGGAGCCAGCCTTCCGCATCCACGGTGTTGGCAGTGGCTTCCGGCATCTTGTAATAGCCCTTCATGGTGTTGTAGCCTCTGGAGCAGAATTCGCCGTTGACGCCATCGGGCACTTCCTCGCCGGTCTCGGGATCAATGATCTTGCATTCCACATGGGGGAAGTTGTAGCCCACGGTATCGCAGCGCAGATCCAGGGGATCTGTCCATGCGGACATGGTGCTGCCGGGGGAGGACTCCGTCTGACCATAGACGCTGACGATGCCGGTCATGTTCATTTCGTCCGGACGGGCTGCACGGCGCATCAGTTCAGGCGGACAGCCTGCACCTGCCATAATGCCGGTACGCATATAGGAGAAATCCGTCTTGCGGTAGTCGGGATGGTTGAACATGGCGATGAACATGGTGGGAACACCGTTGAAGCAGGTGATGCGCTCCTGATTGATGCAAGCCAGAGAAACCTTGGCGGAGAAATAGGGCATGGGGCACAGGGTTGCACCATGGGTCATGCAGGAAGTCATGGAAAGTACCATGCCAAAGCAGTGGAACATGGGCACCTGGATCATCATGCGGTCGGCAGTGGACAGGCCCATGCGGTCACCGATACACTTACCGTTGTTGACAACATTATAGTGGGTGAGCATGACGCCCTTGGGGAAGCCGGTGGTGCCGGAGGTGTACTGCATATTACATACGTCACCGGGACGGACGCAGGCTGCCATACGGGCGACCTCTTCCTGAGGTACCAGATCCGCCCGATCCATCGCCTCATCGAAGGTCAGGCAGCCGGTCTGACGGTAACCCACAGTGATGACATTGCGCAGGAAGGGAAGCCGCTTTGCATGCAGAGGCTGACCGGGACGGGTGTTCTTCAGTTCCGGGCAAAGCTCACTGATGATACCGGCGTAATTGGAGTCGAGGCAGGAATCGATCATGACCAGTGTATGGGTATCGGACTGGCGCAGGAGATACTCTGCTTCGTGGATCTTGTAGGCAGTATTCACGGTAACCAGAATGGCGCCGATCTTGGTGGAAGCCCAGAAGGTGATATACCATGCGGGCACATTGGTGGCCCAGATTGCCACCTTGCTGCCGCGGCGAACACCCATAGAGATGAGTGCCCGGGCAAAACGGTCCACATCTTCCCGGAACTCTTCGTAGGTTCTGGTGTAGTCCAGGGTGGTATATTTGAAGGCGTACTGGTCAGGGAATTCTTCCACCATGCGGTCAAGTACCTGGGGGAAGGTCTCGGTAATCAGGGAATCCTTCTTCCAGACATACTGACCGGTGTGGTTGTGGTTATCATAAAGGGTGCGCTTTTTGCCTCGGGGGCTTTCAAAGCGGCTCATATAGTTGACAAAATGGGGGTAAATGACCTCTTTGTCCTGCAGATCTTCCATCCATTCCGGCTTCCATTCGATGGAGATATAGCCGTCATAGTCAATGGAGGACAGAGCCTGCATCATTTCGCGGGTGGGCAAGCTGCCTTCACCGATGAGGTTGTAGGTGTCTGCATCATCGGAGTCCCGGAGATGTACATGGCGGACATAGGCACCGAGATTGCGGATGGTGGCATCCGCACTTTCATTGTGATCCCGGTAAGGATGGTGCATATCCCAAAGGGCAGCAAGCTGATCGCAGGCAAAATCGTCCATCAGACGGCGCAGGCGGGCAGTGTCTGCGTAAACGCCGCTGGTCTTGATGAGAATGGTCACCTGACGGTTCTGTGCTTCGGGGATCAGTTCCTGAAGGGCAGCCACGATCTGCTCGTCATTGTCCTGCAGGGCGACCACGCAAACATAGGGCACCTGCATATTGTGGGCAATCTCCATGATGGCGCGGATGTCATCCAGGCAGTCCTCGCTGGAAATATCGCAGGAGGTATCAAAGCAGGGGATACACAGCTTCTTTTCACGCAGCTGCCGTACGGTGGCTGCGGTATTGTATTTATGGAAGGGGCCGCCGCGATCAGTCATCGCCGGGGTCTTATGGATGTTGTATACTTCAATGCCGCCGAAACGCATTTCCTCGGCAGTTTCAATGTTTTCTTCCCAGCTGCAGTCCAGCCAGCCTCTTGTGGAAAAAGAAAGATTCATGGTTAAACTCCTTTCCTTGGGAATCAGGCGTTGCCTTCCTCTTCGTATACGATCTTGTTCAGGGCATTCATATAGGCGAGAATACTGGCGCCCAGAATGTCGGTGGAAATGCCCCGGCCGGAATAGAGCTTGCCGTTGCTGCGGAGCTTGACGATGGTTTCACCCATGGCTTCACGGCCTTCGGTGACAGACTGAATCTGGAAATCGTCCAGCTCATAGTGATGGCCCGCAATCTGCTCAATGGCAAGGAAGGAGGCTTCAATGGGGCCGGCGCCCAGGCTGATGCCCTCAACAGGCAGACCGTTCTTCAGAAGCTTCAGGTGGCAGGTAGCAGAAATGGTGTTGCCGGAATTGATAACATAGCTGTCCAACCGATAGGTGGGAGGCACCTGCATAGCAGCAGAGGCCACAATGGCATCCAGCTCACGGCTGCCAACCTTTTCCTTCTTGGCAGCGATACGCTGGAAGGCTTCGTATACCTTTGCGCCGTCTTCTTCACTCAGATCATAGCCCAGCTGCATGACCACCTTCAGTACCGCGCTCATATCGTCATGAGAGGTGAGATAGATATCAGCGTTACCCTGCACACCGCTATCAAAGGGGGAGTTCTTGCTGCGGTTGGTTTCAAACATCCATGCGATCTGGCTCAGGATGCGGCGCATCTGAGTGGTGTGGATGCCGGATTCTACGCCAAAGGCATCCCCCTTGGCTGCAATGATCTTTGCCATGTTTTCCACACTGACGGTATTCATGCGGTAGGAAGCAGCCTTGACTTCACCGGCACCTGCCCGGATGGCAGCAATGGCGCAGCTATCTGCCATAGAGAGCTCATTCGAGCAGCCAATACCAAGGGTGACATTGTGGAGAGTCGGTACACTCTCATATAAAGAAGTAATAAATGCGTTGAATTCACTGGGCAGCATGGTACCGGCGGTGTCGCATACGGTAACGGTGGTAGCACCCGCTTCAATGGCACAGTTCAGTGCGCTGGCAAGAAAGCTCTGATCTGCCCGGGTAGCGTCATCAGCCACAAACTCCACATCGGCGCAGATTGCCTTTGCATTGCGGATGCACTTATCGAGACTTTCCAGCATGGCAGCGGGCTTTTTGTGGGCAAGATATTCCATCTGTACCGCACTGACCGGAGCACATACCTGCAGTCTGGGATACTTTGCTTCTTTGAGAGCATTCCATGCCACAGCAGCACTGTCTTCTTCCAGATCGATGGGAACTGCCACGATGCTGTGCTTTACAGCAGCGGCAATGGATTTAATCAAAAGAGAGTCAACCTTCAGATTGACGATGGGATTGGTTTCAATCACACTGACGCCAAGTCGGTCAAGCTGCTTGGCCAGTTCGATTTTTTCCCGGAAGCTAAGGGAAATGCCGGAGGTTTTCCCGGCCTGCTTCATGGTAACGTCGCTGATGTTGATCTTGCTCATATATGTTACTCCTTTCGCTGATGCGATAACGATAAAAAAATCCCTGAAGCCCAACGGCCTCAGGGACGAATTTCAATTCGCGGTACCACCCTGTTTCATCTGCTTGGAGCAGATGCACTCTCTCGGACTCCATTAAGTCCATAGCCTGTAACGGGACCAACCGGGCACAACTACTAACTCTTCGCGTTCGCAGTGCCTACTCGGGAAGCAGACTGCCATCTATGTTCGGCACCGGCTCGCACCACCCGCCGGCTCTCTGAAGCGCTCCAATAGAGGCATAATTCCGTCAATGTATTTAAAATATTGTTCGCATTTAATCATGTCTGCGTCAAAAAGTCAAGTCAGCAACGCGATTTTTGTAATATTTCACAATCAGGCGCAAAATCAGAATGATTATTTATGCAAATATACTCAGCATTCTCCCAGAATAAACCTTCGCACATCGCCCAGCATATACAGCGATCCAAAAATCAGTATCGCATCTTCCTGTTCGCTTCTTTGCAGGGCAAGCTTCAGGCCGTCTTCCACACTTTCTGCCGCCTGTGCCCGTGCGCCAAGGCGCAGCAGAACTTCTGCCAGATCCGCTGCCTGAAGCGCTCTGGGATTTGGCGGCGTTACGGTGATAAACTGCTCCACATAGGGAAGAACCGGATGGAACATTTCTTCATATTCCTTATCCGCCAGAACACCCACCACAGCAAGGATTTTACGATCCGGAAGATAGGTGCGGATGTTTTCACAAAGAGCCTGCATGCATTGAGGATTGTGCCCGCCGTCCACAAGAATGTCGGGATATCTTCTCAGAAGCTCAAAGCGGCCGGGCCACTGAACCTGGCAAAGACCTTCTGCTACGGCATCATCCGGAATCTTCCACCCCTTTTCCCGCAGTGCTTCCACCACGGTTAATGCCATTGCCCCATTATTGAGCTGATTTCTACCAAGAAGGGAAAGCCGCAGCTTTCCAAAGCCGTCAAAATTGAAGCACTGACCATTCAAATCATGTTCCAGAGGCTGGATGCGGGAGAAATCCGCCTTGCGCCAGTCAAGCTCCCGCTGTGCAGTAACTTCATGATACACCGCTTCCACTTCCGGGACAGCAGGGTAGGTAACGCACAATCCGCCCTGCTTAAAAATGCCAGCCTTGGTACGGGCAATCTGGGGCAGGGTATTGCCCAGAAAATCCATATGGTCAAGACCGATGGTGCACATCACAGCGCATTCCGGGGTATCGATCACATTGGTGGAGTCCAATTCGCCCCCCATGCCGCACTCCAGCAGCACAATATCACAGCCGCTTCTTGCAAAGAATTCCATCGCAATGGCGGTAACCAGTTCAAACTCCGTCGGCGGATCAATCATGGCATCCGCAATGGGCTGCACAAAGTCGGTAACGGCGCAGAGCATTTCATCGAAAATGGGAACGCCCTCCACCTGCATCCGCTCATGAAAACGGCTGATGTAAGGCGAGGTATACAGTCCCGTCCGATAGCCTGCATGGCGCAGAATGGATTCCAGCATGGCACAGGTGGAGCCTTTGCCGTTGGTGCCTGCCACATGAACAAAGCGCAGCTTCTTCTGGGGATTTCCCATTTTCTGCAGCAGTTCCCGCGTGCGGGAGAGGCCGGGTTTGCTGCCCTGCCAGGCAACGGAATGGATATAGGAAAGAGCATCGTCAAGATTCATTCTTGTTTGTCTCCTTTGGATGGGGTTTTGTGTCGTTGTTCTTTTTGCTCCAGCCGACAGGGGGCCACAGACGGGCAGCATGGAACACATGGGAGCGGTACAGTCCCCAGACAATCACCACATCCAACACATAGGTGATGGTAAACTGTATGGTGCGCTTGGCAAGCTGATAGTAGAAGCTTGCAGCCAGCGCCCCCTGAGAATTATACACAAAGGCCAGTGCCCAGCTCTGGTAGAGGATCGAGCCAAACAAAATTGCAGGGAAAAATGCCAAAGCAATGGTCCAAATCCGCATTTTACCCACCAGCAGCGGCTGAAATAATCCGCCGCACAGGCCGTAGAGCAGGGGAGGGATGGAAAACAGGGGATTATATCCGTAGCCGGAGAACAGGCAGCCCACCACATCCGCGCTCAAACCCATCAGCATACCGGGCACCGGGCCGAACAGCATGCCCGCAAGAAACACGGGAACAGCCTCAACGGAAAACCTTGTGGTGGCGTTGGGCATGGGAATGATCAGCCGGGAAAGCACAACAGTGATGGCTGCAAGCAGAGCGCAGCTGATGAGCGTGCGGGTCTGCATGACCAAGCGGGTGCGGCTATGCACAGGGGAACGGTTTATTTTTTGCATAAAAAAAGCCTCCATGTCAGTGGAGGAGGTTGCAGATATTCTTCTGTGGGCAGATTTTGATACACAGGGCGGTCGGCGGATAGAGCACCGCGGAGAACACTCCTTCGCCCGGCGGCAACCTCCTATCCGACCGGTACTTAACGCGCTTTATCCTACTCCCTGTGAAAAGCTGCTTTATTTATTGTAATTCATTTTTCACGAAAATCAACTGTCTTTTTCTTTTTTTCGTATTTTTACAGATAATATATCCCTATCACTTCTTTACACTTGCAAACAGAAGGAAAAACTGGTAGAATATCTTAATATTATTATAGATTTAAGTGGCGCCATGCAGGCGGCATGGAAACGAGAGGTAGCAGCGTGTATCTGAAATCGTTGACGATCCAGGGCTTCAAGTCCTTCCCGGATAAAACGGTTTTACAATTTGGTGATGACATCACCGCCATCGTCGGCCCCAACGGCTCCGGCAAATCCAATATTTCCGATGCCATTCGATGGGTCATGGGCGAGCAGAGCACGAAAGCCCTGCGCGGTGCCAAGATGGAAGATGTCATTTTTGGCGGCACCCAAAAGCGTGGTGCTGTGGGCTTTGCCGAAGCAACTCTGGTGCTGGACAACAGCGACGGCAGCCTGAACATTGACTCAGAAGAAGTTTCTGTGACCCGGCGGTATTACCGTTCCGGCGACAGTGAATATTATATCAACCGCCGTTCCGCCCGTCTTCGTGACATCAATGAGATGTTTATGGATACCGGTCTTGGCAAAGAGGGCTATTCCAATATCCGTCAGGGCCAGATTGATGAGATTCTGTCTCTTCGTTCTGTGGATCGACGGGAAATTTTCGAAGAAGCGGCAGGCATTTCCAAATATCGCCACCGCAAGGAAGAGACTGAGCGCCGTCTTGCCAACACCCAGGATAACCTGACCCGCATCGGCGACAAGATCACCGAGCTGGAGCTTCAGGTGGAGCCACTGCGGGTGCAGGCAGAAAAGGCAAGGAAATATCTTGCCTATCGGGAAGAGCTCAAAGGGCTTGAGGTTGCCGTTTGGCTAGAAACCCTGGAGCGGCTTGCAGCCGCTGCCCAGAAAGCAGAAGAAGACTATCATTCCGCCGCCTTTATCCTGCAGCAGTCCCGCGAGGCCCTGGACGGCCTGTATCAGCTTGCAGAAGAGCTTTCCCAGAAGCTGCGGGCGCAGGACAGCAAAGCGGAATCCATTCGCACATCCTTGTCTGAACTGCAGGCCCAGGTTCGGGAATTCGACGGAAGAATTACCGTTTTTGAAAGCAACATTCAGAATAATCTTAGCAATATCGAACGCATTGAACTGGACCTTCAGGACGCCACGGATCGCAGCGGCACCATCCGCGCCCAGATTGAGGGGCATGCGCAGCGCATTACCGAAATCGACCGTGAAACTGCAGCCCTGAAGCAGGAGATCGCCGCATTCCGGGAAGAAAGCCACGCATTTGCCCAAAGCGCAGATGAGCTGACCCGGCGCTATGTCAAATGTGGTGAAAATCAGTCCCGGCTATCATTGGAGCTTTCCGATAAGCGTGCTGAGCTGGCTGCCGCAGAGCAGTCACAGCAGCTGTCCACCGCCAGAGGTGAGGAGCTTTCCTCCCAGACCCTTCTGGCAGAAGCCCGCCTTGCAGAGGTAGAGAAGGAATATGCCGCCTGCAAGCGCACTTTGGAAGATGCCCGGGATGATGTCACCTCAGCAAAAAACACCATCGATGGTTATACCCTACGGCTGCAGGGCAGAGCCGCAAAGCGGGACAGCCTGAAGGCCCGGTGCAATCAGCTTGAAATTGAGCTTCAGACTGCAAAATCCCAGCAAAGACTCTATCAGGAGATGGAGCGGGAATTTGACGGCTACTCCAAGGCGGTCAAATTCACCATGCAGCAGGCAAAGAACGGCGTGCTGCAGGGCATTCATGGTCCGGTTTCCTCCCTGATCCGCACGGAAGACGCCTATACCGTGGCCATTGAGATTGCCATGGGCGCTGCCATGCAGTATATCGTCGTGCGGGATGAGCGCTGCGGCAAAGCCGCCATTGAAAATCTGAAGCGGCATGACAAGGGCAGAAGCACTTTCTATCCCCTCAATACCATCCGGGGCAGAGTGATCTCGGAGCCTGGCTTGTCGGAAGAGCCCGGATTCGTGGGCATTGCCGCAGACCTTGTCACATACGATCCTCAGTATGGGGAAATTATAAAGCATACCCTCGGCCGGACCGTGGTTGTGGAAAGTCTCAGCGACGCCATTGCCACCTCCCGGCGTTATCGCAATAAATTCCGCCTGGTCACTCTGGATGGACAGGTCATCAATGCCGACAGCTCCATGACCGGCGGCTCTGTCACCAAAAATGCCGGCATTCTTTCCCGTGCCAACGCCCTTGCCCGGCTGACCAGCCAGATTGCAGAACGGACTGAGCAGCTTACCAAGGCACAAAAAGACTGGGAATTGGCCTCCAGTGAGGCAGCACAGGCAGAATATCAGCGGGATGTGGCACAAAATGAGCTGCGCCGTGCTGAGGATGCGGTGCTGAAATTAGAGGGCGAGCTTCGCCAGCATACCGTACTGCGCAATGCAGTGGAAGATGCCTTGGAATCCTATGAGCAGGAAGAAAAGGCTCTGAAAGCTCGTCTGCGGCTGGATCATGACCGGATCCTTACCCTCACGACCCAGATCGAAATGCTGGAAAAGAGCCTTTCTCAGGCAGCGAATGAACTGGCCGAGATTTCCACCGGCCAGAATGCGGCCCTTGCAAAGGTGCAGGAGCTTTCCGATCACATCAACCGCTGTCAGGTCAGCGCTGCAGCTTTGGAAGCAGAGCGGCAGTCCGCAGAGGTAGCCCGGGATCATCTGAAGGACTTAGCTTCCTCCATGCAGGGAGATCAGGAGCAGAAGAAGCTGCTGATTACCCGTCTGGCAGAGGAAAACCGGGATACCCGGGATCAAATTGCCAACTGTGAGAAGGAAAAGGAGCTTTGCACTGCCCGGCTCAATGCCGCAAGGGAAGAGCTGCATGCCGTCAGTGACGATCGTATCGCCACTGAAGCCAAAAAGACAAAGACAGAACGGGATGCCCAGGATAAGAGCAAAGAAATCCTCAATATGCAGGGTGAAGCCGCCCGTCTGGAGCAGAAGAAATTCTCAGCCCAGAGCGAAGAAAAGCAGATCGTGGATAAGCTGTGGGACACCTATGAGCTGACCCGCTCCAAAGCAGTGGATGCCGCTGCCCCCATCGAATCTGTGGCAGGCGCGCAGCGCTCCATCGCAGATCTCAAGCGGAAGATTTCTGCCCTTGGCCAGCCCAATCCCGGTGCCATTGAGCAGTTTGAACTGGTCAATGAGCGTTATCAATATCTGTGCAGCCAGCGGGACGATGTTCTGCAGGCAAAGCAGGAGCTGGAAGGCATCATTGATACCATCACAGATCAGATGGTGGAGATCTTTACGGTGGAATTCCAGAAGATCAACACCTATTTCGGCGAAACCTTCACCGAGATGTTCGGCGGCGGCAAGGGTGCCCTTATTTTGGAGGATCCCAGCCAGCCCCTGAACTGCGGCATTGAAATCCGGGTGCAGCCTCCCGGAAAGCAGGTAAAGACCATTACACTGCTCTCCGGTGGTGAGAAAGCCTTTGTGGCCATTGCCCTGTACTTTGCGATTTTGAAGGTACGACCCACGCCGTTCTGCATGCTCGATGAGATCGATGCTGCTCTTGATGACAGAAATGTCAACCGTTTTGCCAACTATCTGCGGAATCTTTGCAAAAAGACCCAGTTTATCGTGGTCACCCACCGACGGGGCACCATGGAGCAGGCCGACATTCTCTACGGTGTCACCATGCAGGAGCAGGGTGTCTCCAAAATTGTCCAGCTGAATTTGAAGCAGCTGGTGGAAACCTTAGGAATTACAGAATAACAAGGAGAATCATATGGGATTTTTTGATAAAATTAAAGCAGGTCTGACCAAAACCAGAAATGCCATGGCGGCAACACTGAATACGGTCTTTTCCGCATTCAAGCCTCTGGAAGACGACTTCTATGACGAACTGGAAGAATGCCTCATTCTGGCAGACCTTGGCGTCAGCACAGCAGAAAAGGCAGTTGAACTTCTGCGTCAGCGGGTGCGTCAGCAGGGCATCAAGGATGCCGACAGCGCCAAGGATGCGCTGAAGGAAGTCCTGGCTGAAATGCTGAGTGTGGGCGAAACCACATTGAATTTGTCCACCAAGCCCTCCGTGGTGCTGGTCATCGGCGTCAACGGCGTCGGCAAAACCACCACCATTGGCAAGCTTGCCAACCTCCTGAGAAAGGATGGCAAGAAGGTGCTTCTGTGCGCTGCAGATACCTTCCGCGCCGCCGCTGCCGATCAGCTTGAGATCTGGGCAGAGCGCAGCAACACCCAGATTGTCCGCCAGGACGAGGGTGCTGACCCCGCCGCCGTGGTTTTTGATGCCATCAGTGCTGCCAAATCCAGAGGCACGGATGTGATCATCTGCGATACCGCAGGCCGTCTTCATAACAAGCAGAATCTGATGAACGAGCTGAACAAGATCAGCCGCATCCTGGACCGTGAGCTTCCCGGCGCCAGCAAGGAAGTCATTCTGGTTCTGGACGGCACCACCGGTCAGAACGGTCTGATTCAGGCAAGAGAATTCTCCAAGATCGCCGGCGTCACCGGTATGGTGGTCACCAAGCTCGACGGTACTGCCAAGGGCGGTATCGTCATCTCCGTAGCAGATACCCTGGGTATCCCTGTGAAATATGTTGGCGTGGGCGAACAGATGGATGATCTGATGCCCTTCGATGCCAAGTCCTTTGCTTCGGCTCTGCTCTGATCCGGGCAATACATCCTATAGGAGGTGTGTGACCTATGGTTTTTGTGTTGGCAAGTAAAAATCAGCATAAGCTGCAGGAAATGTCCGCAATTTTAAACAAATACGGCATTGAACTCAAGCTGCAAAGTGAAATGAATGTGGATATCGATGTGGAGGAAACCGGCACCACCTTCGAGGAAAATGCCTTCCTCAAGGCAGAGGCCGTCATGCAGGCCACCGGCCTTCCCGCCATTGCCGATGATTCCGGCCTTGAGGTGGATGCACTGGGTGGCGCCCCCGGCATCTATTCCGCCCGTTACGGCGGGGATGCCTGCGCCAATGATATAGAGCGCTATGAATTCCTGCTGAAAAACCTTCAGGACGTTCCGGAAGACAAGCGCACCGGACGCTTTGTATGCGTCATTGCCGCGGTTTATCCCAACGGCAGGAGAATCAGCGCCTACGGCTGCTGTGAAGGCACCATTACCCGCGAGCCCAGTGGGGCAGGCGGCTTTGGTTATGATCCGGTGTTTTATGTGCCGGAAGAGGGCTGCACTTTCTCTGAAATGTCTGCAGAAAGAAAGAATGAAATCTCCCACAGAGCCAATGCTCTGCGGGTGTTCCAGGAAAAATTGATCGAGGTGTAAGCTATGTTGACAAGCAAACAGCGCGCAGAGCTGCGCTCCCTGTCCAACGGACTGGATACCACTTTGATGGTAGGTAAAGAAGGCATCACCGATATGGTGATCGCAGAAGCAGAAAATCAGCTTACGGCCCGTGAACTGATCAAGGGCCGGGTTCTGGAAACTGCCATGATGAGCGCCCGTGAGGTTTCCGATGCCATCTGCGAGGCCACCGGTGCTGACGGTGTGCAGACGGTAGGCTCGAAGTTTGTCATTTACCGGGTCAGCGAGAAGAAGCGGCAGGAGGAGGCTGCAAAACGCCGTGCTGCTGCCAAAGCCGCTGCAAACCCGGTGCGCAAGGGCGCACAGGCCCGCCGCGCGCAGGCAAAGAAAGAGCGGGAGAAAAAGAACGAATACTTCCGTCAGGCCGCCATTCAGGCTGCCATTGACCGCCGCCGCGCACAGCGGGGCGATAATGACTAACCATGGCACGGGTAGGTATCTTTGGCGGCAGCTTTAATCCCCCTCACAAAGGGCACCTGCTTGCCGCCCGGGAGCAAAAACGGCTTCTGGATCTGGACTATGTGCTTCTGATTCCTGCAGGAATCCCGCCCCATAAGCAGTTGGCAGAGGGTTCTCCTTCCGGTGAAATGCGCCTTGCTATGACAAAGGCATTGGCTGACAAGGAGCCCTGCCTGCAGGTATCTGATATGGAACTGCAGCGGGAGGGTGCCAGCTATACCGCCGACACACTGCAGCTCCTCCATGAACAGCATCCGGAAGATGAACTGTTCCTTCTCATGGGAACGGATATGTTCCTGTCTTTGCACACCTGGTCCCGACCGGAGCGCATTTGCGAGCTGGCTACCATCAGTCTGGCGGTTCGCAGAAACCCCAGCCCGGAGGAAGAGAACCGTATCCATGCCCAGACCCTCTATTTGCGCGAGAGCTTTGGCGCAAAAATCGAGCGGATTCAAAATGAAGTGGAAGATATTTCCTCCACCACCGTGCGCCGTATGCTGCATTTTGACTGCGCAGGGGACTATCTGACCCCTGAGGTGCTGGATTTGATCCGGCAGCACGGCCTTTATAACACAGGCAGAGATCTCAGGCAGCTTCCCTTTGAAGAGCTGTGCCATATCTCCCTGTCTTTGCACAAAGCTGCCCGCCGTCCCCATGTGCAGGGCTGCAGCGATACTGCAAGAGCTCTTGCTCTGCATTGGGGTGCCGATCCCGTGCTGGCCGCCAGAGCGGGCATCCTTCATGATATTACAAAGGCCATGGACAAAAAGGCCCATCTGGCCCTTTGTGCAAAGTATGGCGTTGCTCTGCGGCCCTTTGAAGTGGAGAATGACAAGCTCCTTCACGCCAAATCCGGCGCTGCGGTGGCCCATGGGGTATTCGGCGAGTGTGAGGAAGTGGCGGAGGCCATTTTCTGGCATACCACCGGCAAAGCAGACATGACCCTGCTTCAGAAAATCATCTACATGGCAGACTATATGGAGCCCAACCGGGATTTCCCCGGGGTAGAGGTACTGCGGGAATATGCCTGGAGCGATCTTGACCGGGCAATGCTCGTGTCCTTTGAGATGAGCGTGCAGATGCTGGAGGCGAGGGGAAAGGCTGTGGATGTGAACTCCCGGGAGGCAATGGAGTTCATGCAAAAGCAGCTCGACAACCGCCTGTAACCATTGAATAAACAAAATAATATACAGATAATACTACATAACGAAAGGAGCGATCCCTATGCATCAACCGAAAGACATCGCACTGCGTGCCGCCAAGGCATTGTCAGATAAGAAGGGCCTCAACATCGAACTGATTGAGGTTCATGAGATCACGACTCTGGCAGATTATTTCCTGATCTGCACCGGTACCTCCAACACCCACATCAATACTCTTTGCGACGAAGTTGAAAAATCTGTCACGGATGAGCTGGGCGAAGAGCTTTTGCACAGAGAAGGCCATCGCAGCGGCACTTGGGTACTGCTGGACTTTGGCTGCGTGATCGTTCATGTATTTACAGAGGAAGCCCGTAACTTTTATGATCTGGAGCGTCTCTGGAACGATGGCAAGCGCATCCCGCTGGATGATATTGACTGAAGTGCCGGAAAATGTGTGATTTTTCTTGACAAACGGATAGATTGTCCGTAGAATAGAAATCGCAAATCGAAAAAGGCGATGAAGGGAATAAGACAGCCCCCAACAGCGAAGAGAACCGGCGGCAGGTGTAAGCCGGTGTGGCGGCGGCTGTGTATAGCTCATCCCGGAGCTCTCTGCCTGAAACCAAGTAGGGCAGGGCGTCGGCAGCGTTAATGCCTGGCCCACAGGGCCTCTGAGCGCATAGGGGCAACCTTATGCGGAATTCAGGGTGGTAACGCGTCAATTCGCCCCTGACCTTATCGGGTCGGGGGCTTTTTCATGAAAAAGAAGGAAAGTGTGAAGGTATGAAATACGATTTTACTGCAATTGAGAAAAAATGGCAGGACATTTGGGAAGAGACCAAGCCCTTTGCCGCAGTGAACGGCGACAAGGAACGCAAGAAGTTCTACGGCCTCATCGAATTCCCTTATCCCTCCGGTCAGGGTCTGCACGTGGGTCATCCCCGTCCCTTTACGGCCATCGACATCGTCAGCCGTAAAAAGAGAATGCAGAACTATAATGTTCTGTACCCCATCGGCTTTGACGCCTTTGGCCTACCCACGGAAAACTATGCCATCAAGAACCACATCCATCCCGCCATCGTCACTGAGCGGAACATCCAGAACTTTACCAAGCAGCTCAAGATGCTGGGCTACAGCTTCGACTGGGACCGCTGCGTAGACACCACCGATCCCAAGTATTATAAGTGGACCCAGTGGATCTTCCTGCAGATGTTCAAGAAGGGCCTTGCCTATAAGACCACCATGCCCGTTAACTGGTGCACCAGCTGTAAGTGCGTGCTGGCCAACGAAGAAGTGGTCAACGGCGCCTGCGAACGCTGCGGCAGCGAAGTCATCCGCAAGGAAAAGAGCCAGTGGATGCTGGCCATCACCAAGTACGCCCAGCGCCTGATCGACGATCTGGAAGATGTTGATTTCATTGAGCGCGACAAGATCCAGCAGCGCAACTGGATCGGCCGCAGTGTGGGTGCAGAAGTTACCTTCAAGACCACCGCAGAAGACGATCTGCTGATCTATACCACCCGCTGCGATACCCTTTTCGGTGCAACCTATATGGTTCTGGCACCGGAGCATGAGTATGTGCAGAAGTGGCGTGACCGCATTGAAAACTGGAACGAAGTTGCCGCCTATGTGGAAGCTGCTGCTCATAAGTCCGATTTTGAGCGCAGCGAGCTCAACAAGGAAAAGACCGGCGTTGAGATCAAGGGCGTTCGTGGCATCAACCCTGTAACCGGCGAAGAGATCCCCATCTTCATCTCTGACTATGTTCTCGTTACCTACGGTACCGGCGCTATCATGGCAGTTCCTGCCCACGATGACCGCGACTGGGAATTTGCCAAGAAGTTTGGCTGCAAGATCGTGGAAGTTGTTGAGGGCGGCGACATTGAGCAGGGTGCCTTCACTCTGAAGGACGACACCGGCATCATGGTCAACTCCGGCTTCCTGAACGGCCTCACCGTCAAGGACGCTATCCCTGCCATGACCAAGTGGCTGGAGGAACAGGGCATTGGCTGCACCAAGGTCAATTATAAGCTCCGCGACTGGGTCTTCTCCCGTCAGCGCTACTGGGGCGAACCCATCCCCCTGGTTAACTGCGAGAAGTGCGGCTGGGTGGCTCTGCCCGAAGAGCAGCTGCCTCTGGTTCTGCCCATGGTGGAATCCTATGAGCCCACCGACGACGGCGAAAGCCCCCTGTCCAAGATGACCGACTGGGTCAACACCACCTGCCCCTGCTGCGGCGGCCCTGCCAAGCGCGAGACCGACACCATGCCCCAGTGGGCCGGCTCCAGCTGGTACTTCCTGCGCTATGCAGATCCCCATAACGACAATGCACTGGCTTCCAAGGAAGCTCTGGATTACTGGACTCCCGTTGACTGGTACAACGGCGGCATGGAGCACACCACCCTGCATCTGCTGTACTCCCGCTTCTGGCATAAGTTCCTGTATGACATCGGTGTCGTTCCCACTCCGGAACCCTACTTCAAGCGCACCTCCCACGGCATGATCCTGGGCGAAGGCGGCGAAAAGATGTCCAAGAGCCGCGGCAACGTGGTCAACCCCAACGACATCATTGATCAGTACGGCGCTGACACCATGCGTCTGCATATCATGTTCATTGGCGACTTTGAGAAGGCCGTCAGCTGGTCCAATGAGGCTGTCAAGGGCTCCAAACGCTTCCTCGACCGCGTATGGAACCTGCAGGAGCTGTGCACTGCTGAAGAAGAGATCAGTGAAAAGAACGAGTCCATCGTTCATAAGACCATCCGTAAGGTCACTCGCGACATCGATGACCTCAAGATGAACACCGCCATCTCCGCCCTCATGACCATGGTCAACCAGTTCTACTCCAATGGCTGCAGCCGCGGCGATGTCAAGGTGCTGCTGAAGCTCCTCAGCCCCTTCACCCCCCATATCACCGAAGAAATGTGGGAACTGATGGGCTTTGCCGCAGAAGCAGGCAAGATGGTCAGCCAGTGCGATTGGCCCGAATGGGACGAAGCCAAGACCATCGACGCCACCGTTGAAATGGCTGTTCAGGTTTGCGGCAAGCTGCGTGCCACCGTCAAGGTGCCTATGGATTCCGATCAGGATACCGTTGTGGCAGCTGCCATGGAACTCAAGAAGATTGCCAACATGGCAGAAGGTAAGACCCTCTTCAAGGTCATCCTTGTTAAGAACAAGCTGGTCAACCTGATTCTGAAATAAGCATTCAGCTCTCCGGAAGGATTACCTTCCGGAGAGCTTTTAAAAATAAATTGTAAAATCATAACGAAAAATGCTTGACAATCTTATCGCATTTCACTATAATAACAGGGTCGTTTAATCGACCCTGAAAGCACCTGGATTTAACCGGTGCCATTGGAGGGAGGGAAATCAATGTCTGAAATTCGCGTCAAGGAAGGCGAGTCCTTGGAGAATGCTCTTAAGCGGTTTAAGCGCAGCTGTGCAAAGGCCGGCGTCATTCAGGAAGTTAAGAAGAGAGAGCATTACGTGAGCCCCAGCCTGAAGCGTAAGCAGAAGTCTGAAGCTGCTCGCAAGAATAAGAGAAAGTTCTATTGATTTCTTTTCTCGTAATTCATTCTCAAACGAAACGCATGAATCCAATCGGGTTCATGCGTTTTTCCTTTGCTATTTTATAAAAAAGCTGCTATGATATTTCATATCTACCAATGATATATGCGGAAGGAGAACAGATTATGCTTGAACGAGGAATGAAAGCGCCCGATTTTACGCTTTTTGATAAAAATGGCGATTGCATCAGCCTGTCTGAGTTTCTTGGTAAAAAGATTGTCCTGTATTTCTATCCCAGAGACAATACCCCCGGCTGCACCCGTCAGGCCTGTGCCTTTGCGGCCGCTTACGAGGACTTCAAGGCAGAGAATATTGTTGTCATCGGCATCAGTAAGGACAGTGTTGCATCTCATCTGAAATTTGCCCAAAAATACGATCTTCCTTTTATTCTGCTTTCTGATCCGGAGCTGCAGGCCATTCAGGCCTACGGTGTCTGGCAGGAAAAGAAGCTCTATGGCAAAGTCAGTATGGGTGTCGTGCGAAGCACTTTCATCATCGACGAAGCGGGCAATATCGAAAAGGTCATGCCCAAAGTGAAGCCCGACACCAATGCAGCCGAAATTCTCAGCTATCTCAAGGAGGCAAAATAAATGAAAAAAGTGCTGTTTCTTGTTTTAGCCCTGCTGGTGCTGACCGGCTGCAGTCAGCCTACACAAACTCCGCCCCCTGCTGAAAATCCCCCTACTGAGAACACTTATCAGCAGATCTCCCAGAAAGAGGCGAAGGAAATGATGGACAATCAGGATGTCATTATCCTTGATGTGCGGGAGCAGGATGAATATGATAGCGGACACATTCCCGGTGCTGCGCTGCTGCCTGTAGGAACCATTGCAGAGGACACTGCAGCCGCTGTGATCCCGGAAACGGATTCGGTAGTGCTGGTATACTGCCGCAGCGGCAACCGCAGCAAGGTCGCCTCACAGGCCCTTGCAGACCTTGGCTACACCAATATTTTTGAATTTGGCGGCATCAGTACCTGGCCCTATGAGGTGGAATGAGCCATGAGAATCATCATTTCTCCGGCAAAGAAAATGAATGTAAACACAGACAGCATGCTCTGGCGGGATCTGCCTGCGTTCTTGTCCAATACGGAGCAGCTTGCCAAAATCCTGCAGTCGATGGGCTATGATGAGCTGAAAAAACTATGGAAATGCAACGATCAAATCGCGGCTTTGAATGTACAGCGGCTTTCCAATATGGATTTACATGCCAGATTGACCCCGGCGCTGCTGGCCTATGAGGGTATTCAGTATCAGTATATGGCCCCCGGTGTGTTTTCTGACTTGGAGTTTGACTATGTGCAGGAGCATCTTCGTATTTTATCCGGGTTTTACGGCGTTCTGCGCCCCTTTGATGGGGTAACGCCCTATCGGCTGGAAATGCAGGCAAAACTCCGGGTAGGGGAGAGGAAGGACCTCTATGCCTACTGGGGTGACAGACTTGCAAAGCACCTTGCGTCGGAAACGAATTGCATCATAAATTTAGCTTCAAAAGAATACAGCCTTTGCGTTTCAAAGCATCTGCCATCTACTGTTCGCTTTATTACCTGTATATTCGGCGAAGAGATGGGCGGAAAAGTGATCGAAAAGGGAACTATGTGCAAAATGGCAAGGGGAGAAATGGTGCGCTATATGGCGCAGCATCAGATCACAGAGCCGGAAGAGCTCAAATCATTTGACCGCCTTAGATATCGGTTTGACGAAAAAAGATCGGATGACAAAACTTATGTATTTGTACTTCAAAAGGAGGAATCGGTATGATGGATTGCATCAGCGTGGAAAATATGCGTCAAAGCGATGCTTATACCATTGAGCATCTGGTGCCGAGTCTTCAGTTGATGCATCGGGCGGCATACGGCATCTTTCAAGCGGTTAGCTGGAAGGGAAGTGCCGCCATTGTAGTTGGCTCCGGTAACAACGGCGGCGATGGCTTTGCCCTTGCCTGCATATTAAAGGAGCATGGGTATACATGCGCAATTTTCACCCTGAGCAACCGCCTGTCCCAGGACAGCGCTTATTATGCGCAGCGGGCAAAAGAAGCAGCAATCGACATCCGCCCCTTCGAACCATCCTGTCTGCAAGGTTACAGTATCATCGTAGATTGTCTGCTGGGAACCGGATTTCAGGGAAATCTGCGGGATAATTATCGAACCGCCATCGAAGCAATCAATGCATCCGGCAGTTATGTTGTCAGCGTGGATATCAACAGCGGCATGAACGGCGACACCGGCGAAGCAGAACTGGCGGTACGATCCGATCTAACCGTCACCATTGGCTATGTGAAGACCGGATTGATCCGCGATAATGCCGGAAAACACATAAAAAGGCTTGCCTGTGCGGATATCGGCATTGTTCTCGTCAGAGAAGAGGGAAAAATCTGCAGCAAAACAGAAGAAGCGTCCCCCGGTTGTTATCCCTGTCCGCCATGGCTCGACACAAACATCATAAAAGCATATTAGGAGAGGACGGAATTCCGCCCTCTCCTGTTTTTCCTTATTTATCGAAGGAAGGATTCATGCAGTAGATATTCTTCTGGTTCAGCCGCTCCCGGAGCTTTTCAATGGCCTCGCCAAAGCGCTGGAAGTGTACGATTTCCCGTTCCCGCAGGAATTTGATCACATCGTTCACATCCGGATCATCTGAAAGCCGAAGAATATTATCATAGGTCACCCGGGCTTTTTGCTCCGCTGCCAGATCTTCCGTCAGGTCGGCAATGGCGTCCCCCTTGACCTGCATGGAAGCGGCACTCCAAGGGAAGCCGGAAGCCGCGGTGGGGTAGACGCCTGTGGTGTGATCTACAAAATAAGGTGCAAAGCTGCTGTCCTTAATCTGAGAATCCTTCAGATTCCGGGTCAGCTGATGCACGATGGTGCCGATCATCTCAAGGTGGGAAAGCTCCTCCGTGCCAATGTCCGTCAAAAGGGCCTTTTGTTCCGGGAAAGGCATGGAATACCGCTGGGAA
>JAZRCV010000190.1:0-2013 GCA_045659925.1 Faecousia sp. | reverse complement strand
GATAATGGAAACTATGTCCGGCTTGATCCGGAATTGGAGATTCCGGGGGATATTTATGTAAACCAAAGAGATCTGCCTGTGGCAAAGCGCTGCCTCATGCTGCTGTCCCAACCCCTCCAGCCCATCGAAGAAGAGGATCTGATGGAGGCTTATGAGGAATACATGAGCCAGGAAGGCGCAGAAGAAGCGCAATCCGAACAGGAAGACAACGACAATGCGGCCTGGAAGGTATTTTTGATCCTTGGCCTTGTGGCAGTGGGCTGCATTCTGGCAGCTATCTTCCTGATTTAAGAGATCAAATATGACGAAACTGGATGTATTAAACCTGCTGCGGCAGGAAAAAGAGCCCATTTCCGGGCAAAAAATTGCAAATGAGCTGCACATCTCCCGCACTGCCGTTTGGAAGGCGGTGGAGGCGCTGCGGCTTGATGGCTATGGAATCAGCTCCCGGCCCCGTCGGGGCTACAGCCTCACCGGAATGCCGGATCGACTGTCGGAAGAGGAGATTCGGGAACATCTTGGCCCACATCCCTGGCAGGATCGGGTGATTGTTTTGGACAGTGTGGACTCCACCAACAATTTTGCCAAGCAGCTTGCAGCCGGCGGTGCCCCGGAGGGTACGGCGGTGCTGGCAAGGCTGCAGACCGGCGGACGGGGACGGCTGGGAAGAAGCTTTTCCTCTCCCTCTGATGTGGGCATCTATCTGAGTGTCATCCTTCGCCCGGAGGCAAAGCCGACGGAACTTTTGCATCTGACGGCAGCGGCAGCAGAGGCTGCGGCGGAAGCCATTGAGACGCAGACCGGATTGCAAACCGGCATCAAATGGGTGAACGATCTCACCGCTGGCGGCAAAAAGCTGGCAGGCATTCTCACAGAACTGTCTGTGGAGCTGGAAAGCGGACAAGCAGAATATGTTGTGGTGGGAATCGGCGTCAACTGCTGCCAGAAACCGGAGGATTTTCCGCCGGAACTTCGGGACATCGCCACCTCTGTATATGCCCAGACCGATGTGCTGCCCGACCGCAATGCCCTTGCGGCGGAGCTGATCCGGTCTCTGTCCCGGCTGAGTGAGAGCCTTTTGACGGAAAAAGCACAATGGATGCACCGTTATGCCGATCGATGTGTTACCATAGGAAAACAGGTGCGGGTGATCCGTCCCCTTGAGACAAGGGAGGCGGTTGCCCTTGAAATTGATGAAAATGGTGCATTGCTTGTGGAATATCCCGATGGCACAAGGTCATGGGTGAATTCCGGCGAAGTCAGTGTACGAGGATTATACGGCTATTTATAAACAGGAGGTATGACGATGAATACAGTCATTCAGGCAATGGTGGACAGAAGAAGCATTAAGAAATATGAATCCCGTCAGGTGCCGGAAGAGCTGCTGGAGCAGATCCTGCAGGCGGGCATCCATGCCGCCACGGGTATGGGCAAGCAGAGCCCTGTGATCGTTGTGCTGCAGGATGAAAAGGCCATTGAAAATTTAGAAAAAATGAATGCCGCCATCATGGGTATGGAGGGCAGCCATCCCTTCTATGGTGCTCCCACGGTTCTGGTGGTGCTGGCTGATGCAGACATTCCCACCGCTGTGTACGATGGCAGCTTGGTGCTGGGCAATCTGCTTCTGGCGGCAAGCGCCCTGGGCCTTGGCGGCTGCTGGATCCACCGGGCAAGGGAAGAATTCGAGTCCGAAGCGGGCAAGGCTCTGCTGCGGGAATGGGGCCTTGAAGGCAACTATATCGGCATCGGCCACTGCATCGTAGGCTACGGTGCGGCAGAACCCGCCCCGGCAAAGCCCAGAAAGGAGAATTATATCATCCGGCCCTGATGATAAAGAAGAGTGTTGCATAACAGGCGAAATTGTGGTATATTTTTACTATATTATTTGATTGCAGCACGGAAATTCCTGCCTTAGGGCGGAGGTTTCTGTAACGAAATGTTTAGGAGGCCCAAAATGAAAGCATTTAAGGTTTTTTTGAAAATTTTGGCAGTTTGTGCTGCGGTGGCTGGCGT